>JASIGD010000265.1 GCA_030045295.1 Streptosporangiaceae bacterium | reverse complement strand
GTCGGCCAGGCCATCGGCATGCTGCTCGAAGCCGGGCCGGAGCTGGGCCGCCCGCTTACCGACCGCGTCCGCCACTCCCGGCTGCGCAACCTGAAAGAACTGCGGCCAGGCTCCGCCGGGCGCAGCGAGATCCGCATCCTGTATATCTTCGATCCCCGGCGGAACGCGGTCCTGCTGGTGGCCGGAGATAAGGCTGGAAAATGGGAGGCCTGGTACCGCCAGGCGATCCCGCTGGCCGAGCAGCGTTACGAGGACTACCTGAAACAAGAGGACATCCGATGAGCAGCAGCGAGTTCCGCCACTACACCCGGGATGAGTTCCTCGCCGAGTTCTATCCCGATTCTGCCGACAAGGCCGCCATCGCCGCCGGGATGGACCAGCTGCGCGCCGAGCAGCGCGCCTTCCGGCTCGCCGAGATGCGCCGCCGCCTCGGCATCACCCAGGCCCAGGTCGCCGCCCGGATGGGCATCACCCAGGGCCGAGTGTCCGCCATCGAGCACGCCAAGCCAGGCACCACCGAACTGCGCACCCTGGCCGCCTACGTCGAAGCCCTCGGCGGCCGCCTGGAGATCATCGCTGACTTCGGCGACCAGCGGCTCGCCTTCACCGAACCCGGCACCGAGGCAGCCTGACCTGATCAGCACCCGTGGCCTACCAGGAACTCCGCGGTCAAGGCGAATGGGAAGATCCTCCGCCACACCTACGGAACAAGCTGATGCTTCAGCGCATAACATCCGCTCTCGCGTCATCCGAGCCACAGACGACGGCGAACGGTTACTCACGCATAGCTGGAGGTAGCCAGCGTCATCGTGGGACCAGCTCGACATCCTCGAGCCGCACTTCCGGACCGGCGCGATCGCCGCGACCGGCATCCGGGTTTGGCACTTCCGCTGCGCTGACGGAACCATCACCATGCAAGTCGCCGGCCGGCGCTACAGTTTGGCCGCAGAGGACGCACGAACCCAGCGGGGGGGAGGGGTCGCATGGCGAACACGGCACGGGAACGGCTGGCGCGGTTGCTCGATGACTCTGAGCCGGGCGGGTCGTTCAGCGCCCAGCTGTTGGCTCCGGCGCATTTGCTTCGGCTGGAGGTGACCGGCGTCGGGGCAGTGAGCCTTCCTGTCCGCGCGGCCCGGGCCAAGAAGCTGATCGCGATGGCGCGGCCTGCCATGTTCGGGCGCGGGGAGGAGACACTGACCGACACCAAGGTCCGCGACGCGTGGGAGATCGCACCGGATCAGATCAGGCTCGGCGGACCGGGCTGGACGGCGCTGATGGATAGCGCGCTGGAGTATTTCCGGGACGAACTGGGGCTGCCGTCGGCAACACGGCTGTGGGCCGAACCGCACGCGATGCTGGTGTACGGCAAGGGCCAGTTCTTCCTCCCCCACCAGGACTCGGAGAAGGACAACGCGATGGTGGGCACGCTGGTGGTGTCGCTGCCTTCGGCGCACACCGGTGGGGAACTAGTCGTCGGCAACGCGGGAAAGAGCAAGGCCTACCGCGCGTCCAAGGAGGACCTGACCTTCGTTGCGTTTTATGCCGACTGCCGGCATGAGGTCACGCCTGTCACGTCCGGGTACCGGGTGACGCTCACGTTCAACCTGCTGTCCGGCAATGAGACTCCGAGGCATGCAGTCGGCCCGGTCACCGAGCTGGCGCACTGCCTGACCGAGCACTTCGCCACCCCAGCCACCCATCGCTACGGAGGGTGGGATCCCGGCCCGCCGAAGCGGCTGGTGTACCTGCTCGACCACGAGTACACCCAGCGGGGCCTGAACTGGAACCGGCTCAAAGGTGCCGACGCGGGCCGCGCCGCGCTGCTGCGCGCCGCCGCGGAGCGGGCCGGGTGCCAGGCAGTGCTGGCGCTCGCCGAGGTGAAGGAGACCTGGGACGCATGGCCGTCGGACGAGGATCCGTGGGACGACTACGACCATTACGAGGCAGACGGCGATGAGGACTACGACGACGCCTACAGAGACCAGGCCGGCAATCACGACGACTACCAGCTCAACGACCTGATCGAGGACGAGATCACCCTCGGCTGGTGGACCAGCCCGGACGGCACCGGCGGTGAGCGGGTCTTGCTGCACGTCCCGGACTCGGAAGTGTGTGCCACCACCCCGAGCGCGGACCTCACACCGTACCAGTCCGAGTACGAGGGTTATATGGGCAACTACGGCAACACGCTGGACCGGTGGTACCGCCGGGCCGCGGTCGTGGTGTGGTCGCGGGCCCGGGCGTTCGCGGCGCGCGCCGAAGCCGGATCGCGGTGGGCGCTGTCGGAACTGCACGCCCGCATCGAGGCCGGAGACTTGGAAGGGGCGCGTGCCGCCGCGGAGTCGCTCGCGCCGTTCTGGAAGAACATCGGATCCCAGGCGGAACTGCTGGATACGGCACTGCACGTGGCAGCGGGCCTGGACGCTGCCGCGACGGCGGCGATGCTGCTGGAGCCATTCCGGGTGGAGACGGCCGCGCCGGAGCACGCAGGCGGGCTGGCGGCCGCGGCCGGGCAATACGGCGAGCAGTGGACGCGCCGGGTCATCGACGGGTGGTTCGGCTCGGAGCACTCCTTCGAAACCGACATGCACGAGTGGATCGAGAGGCTGCCGCGGCTGTGCGGGGCGCTGCATGCCACTGGCGCTCCGGAAGTGGCGCGGCTGCTGGCCGCCGGGGCCTGGCGCTGGATGGGCGATCAGCTGCGGTTCTGGACCACCACGGGGCGAACCGAGGCCCGCCCGGTGCATCTGGAGATGCTGAGCTCGCCGCTGGTGCAGCTACTTGAGGCGGCCGACGGCAAGCTGCGGGACCAGATCGTGGCGGCGCTGCGCGGGTACGGGGACCGCGTGCTGGGATGCCTGATGCCGGCGCTGCGTTCGGCGGTCGCCCGGTCGGCGGCCGCGCGGCGGGCGGCGGGGCTCGATCTGGTCGCGCGGGACTGCACGGAGCGGCTCGGCGTGATCATCGCGCGGCCGCTGCGCGGCGAAGACGACTGGTCGATCCAATGGGCCGGGTGCGGGTGCGACCTGTGTGACGCGTTGGGAACGTTTTCTCGGCTCCCGGTCGCGGCGGAGTTTCGAGTGGCCGCTGGCCAAGGACGGGCGGCGGCACGTGCACACCCAGGTCGACTCTGCGGAGCTGCCGGTGCGGCACCAGACCCGGCGGCAGGGGCGGCCCTATACGCTCGTGCTGACGAAGACCGACGAGCTGTTCACGCGCCAGAAGGACGCGCGGCACAACGCCGTGACCGACCTGACCTGGCTGAGGTCGGCGTGGTGTGACGGCTCGCCGGGGACGTCCTTACTTTCTGGTGGTTAGGCTCAGTCGGCCAGGCGCGTGGGTCCGGACAGCGGCGGTACGCGAACGGGCCGATCCGGTGCCGCATCCTCGAGGACAGCACCCGTACCCAGTACCGGCTGGGCCCGATCGAGGCAGTCGTGCCGCCGGGTCCGGGCGGGCCGCCCCAGCACGTCCATCATGAGCACGACGAGATCTTCATCGTGACCCGGGGCGCGCTCCGGTTCACCTCCGGACCCGACAGTGTGGACGTCGAAGCGGGGTCGTGCGTCACCGTCCCGCCGGGCACGCCGCACACCTTCGCCAACCCCTTCGACCAGCCAGCCACGTTCATCGGCACCCTCACCCCCGACCTGTACGTCGAGTACTTCCGCGACCTGGCCAGGCTCCCCGTCGACGAGCAGGGGCAGCTCAACCCCGCCGACATCGGCCAGGCCACGGCTAGATACGCCACCGACGTGATCCGGTAACCCGCGGGCAACCACGGCCGGCGGCCGGCGGGCGAGC
>JASIGD010000264.1 GCA_030045295.1 Streptosporangiaceae bacterium | reverse complement strand
GGGATCCTGCAGGGCATCGAGAGCGGCTGGTTCACCGGCGAGATCGCCGAGGCCTCCTTCGCTTACCAGCAGAAGCTGGAGAAGGGCGAGAAGAAGATCGTCGGCGTGAACTGCCACACGGACACGGTCGCGGCGCCGCTGGAGATCCTGCGGATCAGCCCGGAGGTCGAAAAAGAGCAGGTCAGAGCGCTTGCTCGCCGTCGCGCAGAGCGCGACAAGGGAGCCGTGGACGCCGCCCTGGCGGCGCTGGTCGCGGCGGCTCGCACCGACGCGAACCTGGTCCCGCCGATGCTGGACGCGGCCCGCGCCGAGGCCACCCTCGGCGAGATCTGCGGCGCGCTGCGTACCGAGTGGGGCGCCTACGTCGAGCCCGCCGCCTTCTGACTTCCCGGGCTCGCGACCGGGAGCCCGGCGTCCTTCGCCGCGGCGAGCAGGCTCTCGTCGTAGGCCACGAAAGCGGTCAGGTCACCTTTGAGCGCGAGTGCGGAGGCCAGGTGGATGGCGCGCGCCGGGCACAGCGCTTGGGGTGGCAGCGTCGCCGAGTTGTCGAGCACGTCAGCGGTCAGCGCGACCCGCGCGATGCGCTTGAGCACGCGGTAGCTGCGCGGCAGCGCCCCGGGCTCGGCCCGCCAGACCGCCCGCGGCACCTCCGCCCGGTGCAGCGCGCTCGAGACCAGCGGCTGGTCGGCCCGTTCCGCCAGCCACCGCGCCAGCGCCGCCGATTCGGGCTCGGTCAGGGCCAGCTTGACCAGCGCGGACGAATCAAGGTAGATCACCTGCCCTCTCCCTGCCGGAGCTGCCTGAGTGTCTCGCTGGCCGTCGGCTGCCCGGACCGCGGTGCGGGGTACGGATCGAGGTCGCCGGCGCCGCCGACTTCCTCGGCCGGCTCGATGATTCCGGCCGCGATCAGGCGTTCCAGCGGGCTGTCCGGCTCCCTGACCGGAACGAGCTGGGCGACCAGGCGCCCCCGGTTCGTGATGTCCACCGTATAGCCCTTCTCCGCGAGGTCGACGTAGATGCTGGCGTGCTGGCGCAGTTCCCTGATCCCGATGCGCTGGCTCCGCCCGACGCTCTCCGGAGTGTCACCCATCGTGCCACCGTAGCACGGCACATGCTACCCAGCCACGGGCGCGACCGAGCGCGGTGCCCGGACCGGGCACCGCGCTCGGTGTGCATCAGGCGTCGGTATGCCAGCTGGCCGTGGCGAACTTCTTCGCCCGCCTGCGCCTTACCCAGGCCTCGATCGCCGCGATGATCACGATCATGACTGTCACCTCCTCCGCCGTCTGCCACGCTAGGAGACAGGCGGTGGGAGCCGCGTCGGCCTGCGGCTTGATCGCGCGGGGAACCCCGTTGTCCACCCGCTGCTCCACCCCGGTCAACCCCCGCTCCACCCGGGCCCACCCGCGCGCCGGCGCGCCGGCCATCGCGGCGAGCTACCGTGGTATCGACCGCCTGAATCACCCGGGCAGGAGTAGGGCGTGTTCCGTTCCATCGCCGTGCGAAAGGACCCGGCGACCGGTGCCGGTTCGCTCGACGTTGCCCGGGTCATCGACGCGGTCGGGGCCGTCGCCCTCGTGGTCGTGCTGATCACGGTTTCCGTCGCGAACCCGGGGCCGGCCACCGACGACCCCCGCGGCACCGGAATCGCGGTCACGCTCGGGCTGTCCGTCGCCGGCTGGATCGTCTGGATGCTCGCCGGCCGCAACCCGTGGGTGGCGTACGGCGGCCTGTCGCTGATGGGCGCGGCCGGCGGCGTGCTCGCCGCGTTGTCCTGGGGCAGCGCGGCCGTCGCGGTGCCCTGCGCGGCCACGTTCAGCGCGGGCGCGCGACTGAGGATCCCGGCGTCGCTGTCCGTCGTGCTCAGGGCGGCGATCGCGTTCGTGATCGCGGCGAAGGTCGTCAAGGCTCCGACCGGGGTGCTGCTCGGCTATCCGTTTGCCTTCGTCGGGCTATGGGGCGTCGGCCTGATTCGCCACGAGTACTCCACCCGGGCCGAGAAGGCCGAGCGCGTGCTCGCGGAGACCCGCCGGGCGCACGAGGCCGAGACGCAGGCGGCCGCGCTGGCCGAGCGGGCCAGGATCGCCCGTGACCTTCACGATGTGCTCGCCCACTCCCTGGCGGCGGTGTCGGTGAACCTGCAGGCCGCCGAGGGGCTGCTGGCCGCGAGCACGCTGCCCGCGGACGACCCCGACCTGGCCAAGGCGATCGAGTGCATCGAGCGCGCCGGGACCTGGACCCGGGAGGGCATGGCGGCGGCCCGCCGCGCGGTGCTGGCCCTGCGGGACGACACGGCGCCGCTGCCCGACCAGCTGTCCTCGCTGGCCGGCCAGTACCGCGCCGTCGGCGACCCGGCCGTGGACTTTACGGTCACCGGCGACGTGCGGCCGGTTTCCGCGGAGGCCACCCTGGCCGCTTACCGCACCGCCCAGGAGGCGCTGACCAACGCGCGCAAGCACTCGCCCGGCCAGCCCGTCACCGTCCGGCTCGGCTTCGAACCGGAACAGATCACCGTCGACGTCACCAACCCGCTGCCGGCCAGGCGCATCCCCGGGCCGCTCGCCGGCACCGGCGCCGGTTACGGCCTCACCGGCCTGCGCGAACGTGCGGCGCTGGCCGGAGGCACGCTCGAGGCGGGACCCCGCGCGGGGAACTGGCACGTCAGCCTCAGGATTCCGGCATGACGCCGACGTCAGAACCGGTGACCGTGGTCGTCGCGGACGACCAGTCCGCCGTCCGCGAGGGCCTGGTACTGCTGCTCGGCACGCTGCCGGGGATCGTCGTGGTCGGCCAGGCCGAGGACGGCCACGCCGCGGCCGAAGCGGTCGCGGCCACCGGCCCCCAGGTCGTGCTGATGGACCTGAACATGCCGCGCTGCGACGGGGTGGAGGCGACGCGCCGCATCCGCGCCGACCATCCGCGCACGCAGGTAGTGGTACTGACCACTTACTCCGACGACGAGTCCATCATCGGCGCGCTGCAGGCCGGCGCCCTCGGCTACCTGACCAAGGACGCCACCCGGGCGGAAATCGGCCGGGCCGTGCTGGCCGCCGCCGCCGGCCAGGCCGTGCTTGATCCGGGGGTGCAGCAGCGGCTGCTCTCGGCCGCCGCCCGTGCGCCCGCCGCACCCGCCGGCGGCGGCGAAGGCGACCTGACCCCGCGGGAGTCCGACGTGCTCCGCCTCATCGCGGCGGGCAAATCCAACCGGGAGATCGCCCGCGCGCTGTTCGTCAGCGAGGCGACGGTGAAGACGCACGTCAACCGGATCTTCGCCAAGACCGGCTCACGCGACCGCACCCAAGCCATGCGCTACGCCTATACCCACGGTTTCGCCGATCCCGCAGGCCAGGCCGCCGCCCCGCGGCCGGATGCGCCGCGGACCGTTTAGGCTACATAGGTATGCGGGGCAGCTGGAGCAACGGGCGCAAGGCGCTTGTCCTCCTGCTGGTCACCATCGCGGGCCTGGTGGCGACGTGGTATGCCTTCGGGCTCTTCGTGTTCCTGGTCGTGGCGTTCTTGGTGGCCTGGGTATGGCTGATGGCCGGGACCCAGCTTTGGACCTTCCGGCGTGCCCGCCGTCGGCCGGCTCCGCAGGCCCGCCGGGCCGCGGGGACCGGCCCGGTGACAGCCCCGCCCGCGAGCACCGCCCGG
>JASIGD010000263.1 GCA_030045295.1 Streptosporangiaceae bacterium | reverse complement strand
CAGGCGATCGAGGAGCTGTCGGTGTTCGACAACGTGGCGTTGGTGCACGAGCACTCCAAGCTCGGCAGCGCCACCCGGCGCCAGGACGTGCTCGACGCGATCGCGTTCACCGGCATCGACGCCTCGCCCGAGGCCAAGGTGCGGACGCTGGGCGCCGGCCAGCGCCGGCTGGTCGAGGTCGCCCGCGCGGTCGTCGGGCGGCCGCGGCTGGTCCTGCTCGACGAGCCGGCCGCCGGGTTGCCCGATGAGGAGACCCGGCACCTGGCCGAGGTGATCCGCCAGATCCCGGAGCACACCGGGGCGCTGGCCATCCTGGTCGATCACGACATGAGCCTGGTCTCGGCCTGCTGCGAGACCACCGCCGTGCTGGACTTCGGCAGGCTTATCGCGTCCGGCCCGACCGCCGGCGTGCTGCGCAACGACGACGTGATCCGCGCGTACCTGGGGGTGGCGTGAGCGCCCTGCTGCTGCGTGACATCACCGTCGAGCGCGGCGGGCGCGAAGTGGTCAAGCAGGTCTCGGTCGAGATACCGGCCGGTCAGGTGACCGCGCTGCTCGGGCCGAACGGCGCCGGCAAATCCACCTTGGTCCTGGCCGTCGGCGGCGTGCTCAAGCCGAAGGCCGGCCACGTCCTGCTGGACGCCGCCGCCGCGGAGCATCCTCAGGCCCCGGACAGCGCCCCCGAGACCGCTGAAACCCCCGCGAACCCCGGCAACTCCGCGGCCTCCCTGGACCTGACCGGCCGCCGTCCGGAGCGGATCCGCCAGGCGGGCGTCGCGATCGTGCCCGAAGGCCGCCGGCTGCTGCCGGACCTGACCGTCGAGGACAACCTGCGGGTGGCCAGCTACGCCCTGTCCCGCGAGGCCGCGCAGGCCGGGCGGGCCCGGGTCCTGGAGCTGTTCCCTCAGTTGAGCGAGCGGCGGTCCGCCCTGGCCCGGACCCTGTCCGGCGGCGAGCAGCAGATGGTCGTGCTGGCTCAGGCGCTGATCTCGCAGCCGAGGTACATGCTGATCGACGAGCTGTCGCTGGGCCTGGCGCCGGTCGTGGTCGGCCGGCTGATCCCGGTGATCCGCACGGTGGCGGAATCCGGCACCGGGATCCTGCTGATCGAGCAGTTCGCCACCGTCGCCCTGGGCCTGGCCAACCACGCCCACATCATGGAGGGCGGCCGGATCCGCTTCTCCGGCACGGCCAGCGAGCTGCGCGACAACCCGGACCTGCTCCGGTCCGCGTACCTGCTACGCGGCAGCGCCGACAAGCCCGGCCCGCAGACGGCCCCGCCCGGCGCCGTGACCCCGCTGCCGGGCCGCAACCCCTTATCTTTCATCCCGAACGGCCGCCGGTACCACCGGCCCGGGATCACCGCGCGGCGGCCGGTTCCGACCGCATCGCGGCCGGGGTCTGTCCGCCGGGCGCGACCGGGATCAGCAGGTAAGAGTCGTACTCACCGCCGGCGTGAACGACGTGCGGGCCCCGGTTCACCGAATCGTCGTGCAGCGCCTGGATCAGCGGCCTGGGGTACCGGTAGACGTCCTGGCCCTGGATGACCAGCCGCAGGGTCTCACCGGGCCGGAACAGCGTGCCCGACGGCAGGATCTCGATCTCCAGCGGGACGACCTGCCCGGGCGCGAGCTTCAGCTCCCGCCGGTGAGCGAGCACCGGCTGCCACGGACGCGAGCGCGTTTCGTCACGCTCGCGATGCGACGCGCGGATCCAGCCGAGCGCCACCGGGCCGTCCTCGAACACCGCGTAGAACGGGAAACCCACCAGGTCGCCGTACGCGTCGAGCTTCTGTACCGCGACGAACACGTCCAGGTCGTCGGCGTCCGGCGCGGACATCCACACCTTGAGGGCCATGCCCCCGACCACCTCGGTGGCGGAGTCGAAGCGCAGGTCGAACGTGACCCGGCCGCGCCCGCGCCCGGTCCGCTGGCTGTCGTAGCCAACGGTCGCGGCGGAAGGCCGCGACCGGACCAGCGTCCCCCCGGCGGCGTCCAGGAACAGCGGCTGGTAGGACGTGCCGGGAACCGGCCAGTCGGCCGCGGTCCGCCAGGTCCCCGCTTGCCTGGCGTCCCTGACCTGGTACCGGACCGGCGGCCAGTCGCTGACCTCGGTGTCCAGCCCCAGCAGGAAGTGGTCGAAGAACGCCTGCTGGCGCCGCAGCCCCTCCTCGCTGTAGTAGTAGCCCCACTTCTTCCCGCCGTGGGCGTCCAGCCACTTTTGCGCCGAGCCGATCTGCTTGAAGCCCTCGAACGTCCCCCTGGTGTGCAGCCCCTGGTCGGACCAGCTCGCGACGACGTAGGCGGGCACCGCGACGCGCGCCAGCGGAGCGGCCTTGGACGCCCAGAAGGCGTCGAACAGCGGGTGCGCGGCGGTCTCGGCGGCCAGGTCCTCCACCCGGCCGGTCCCGTAGCCCCACCGTTCCCCGATATACGGCCAGAAGTAGGTCTCCGGGATGCCGCCGTGCCGGGCCACCTCCCGGTAGGTGTCGCTCCACCCCTCCCACGGGTTGATCGCGGCCAGGTGCGGCGGGCGGGTCGCCGCGATCGTCCACTGGCTGGACGTCAGGTAGGACACCCCGGACAGGCCCACCCGGCCGTTGCTCCAGCTCTGCGCGCCGGCCCACTCGATCAGGTCGTGGCCCGCCAGGGCCTCTTCGGGGGACAGGAACGTGGCATCGCCACCGGAGAACCAGGTTCCCGGTATGTCCGCGTTCACCACCGCGTATCCTCGCGCCGTCCAGTAGACCGGGTCGGGCGACTCGAAAGCCGTGTACCCGGAAAGCTGGCCGGGCCCGACCCCGCCGTCCGGGTACCGCTCCGGCAGCTGCGGCCCGGCGTGCTTGCCGTACGGTGACCAGGCGATCAGCGGGGCAGCGGGCCGTTCGCCGGCCGGCCGGAACACGTCGGCGTAGACCGTCACCCCGCCCCGCACCGGGACCGCCGCGTCGCGCTCGATGATCATTCCGCCCGGACCGATCTGCCGCCGGTAACGGGGCGGAGCCGCGCCCCGGTCCGCCGGGCTGCCGGTCGGCTCCCTGAACAGGTAGCGCTCGTTCGCGGGCATCGGGTCCACGGGCATCAGACGGCCAGCACCAGCCTGCCCCGCACGCGCACCTCGCCGGGTCCGGGTGACGGCACCGGCAGCGAGACGACGCGCAAGACCTCGGGCCGCCGAACTCGGTGAACCCGATCCCGCGCATGCTCATCGTGCCGCCTCGGCGCCGGCCGGGATGCCGAAGATCCGCTCGGCGTTACGGTGATAGATCTTCCGCTTGTGCTCGTCGGAGATCTCGGCCTCGTCCAGGAACCGGACGGCGGCTTCGGTGGTCTGGTACGGGTAGTCGATCGCGAACATGATGTTGTCCGCGCCGACCGCCTCGATGCAAAAGCGCAGCACCGGCGCCCAGTTCATGCCGCTGGTCGTGATGGCGAAGTTCCGCTTGACGTATTCACTGGGCGTCAGCGACAACGCGGGCCGCGTATGGTACGAGGCGCGCACCGGGTGCATGTAGTCGAGCCGGTAGAGCCAGTACGGCAGGCCCTCGCCCAGGTGCCCGAGGACGATCCGCAGCCGCGGGAACCGGTCGAAGACGCCGCTGCAGATCAGCCGCAGGCCGTGCAGCCCGGTCTCGGCCTGGAACCCCCAGATGCCGGTCTCCAGCCCGTACTTCTTGAACGCCGCCGCCATCGCCGTCCCGGGCGAGCGCGGGTGCAGGTAGATCGGCGCCCCGAGCGCCTCGGCCGCCTCGAGGATGGGCCAGAACTTCTCCTCGTCCAGGTATTCGCTGCCGGTGTGCGAGTTGATGATCACGCCGTTCAGCCGCAGTTCGGTGACGGCCCGCGAGATCTCCTCCGCGGCCGCCTTCGGATCTTGCGGCGCGACCGCGGCCAGCCCCGCGAACCGTCCCGGATGCCTGCTGATGACCGCCGCCAGCCGGTCGTTGGCCAGGCGGGCCAGGGCCGTGCCCTCGGCCGGCGAGAACGTCTGCACGCCCGGCGCGGTGAGCGACAGCAGGTGCACGTCCACGCCGTTCGCGTCCATGATCTCCAGCCGTTCGCCCTCCAGGTCGAGCAGCTGCCGCCGCACGCGCTGCAGCCCGGGAGTGTCCTGGGTGAAGACGAAGTCCCAGAAATCCTGGTCTGGCTCGGCCGGATCGGCCGCCGCCGCCCACCCGCGCAGTTCCCGGTAGACCTCCGGGAGGGAGAACGCCTCCTCGGTCGCGATCCGCCGGTACGGCCAGGGCAGGCTCATGCCGCGGGCCTCCGGCTCGCTCACGCGCGCACCGCCGTGACCTCGCGGACCGCCGCGGCGATCTTCGATTCGTCGGGCAGGATGTAGTCCTCCATCGGCTTGCTGTAGGGGACGGTGGCGTCCAGCGCCGTGACCTGCTTGATCGGCGCCTTCAGGTACCCGAACCCCTGGTCGGCGATCTCCGCGGCGATGACGGCCGAAGCCGACGCGTGCCGGGTCGCCTGGTCGACCAGGACCAGCCGGCCGGTCTTCCGCACCGAGCCCAGGATCGTGGCCACGTCGAGCGGCACCAGCGTCCGCGGGTCGATCACCTCCGCGCTGATCCCGGAGGCCGCGAGCGCCTCGGCCGCCGCCAGCGCCCGGCCCACCATCGCGCCGGTGGCCACGATCGTGACGTCGTCCCCGGCGCGCCGGACGTCCGCCTGCCCGAACGGCACGAGGTACTCGCCTTCGGGCACCTCGCCCTCCTCCAGCGTCAGCAGGTAGTGGTGGAAGAAGCACACCGGGTTGTCGTCCCGGATGGCCGTCGCCATCAGGCCCTTGGCGTCGGCCGGCGTGGCCGGCAGCGCCACCTTGAGCCCGGGGACGCCGGTGAACATGCCGTAGATCGACCCGGTGTGCTGCCCCGCCCAGCCGGCCGTGAACCCGTACCCGGCCTTCAGCACCAGCGGGACCTTGACCCGTCCGCCGCTCATGTACCGGAACCGCGGCGCCTCGTTGACCACCTGGTCCATGGCCACGAGCATGAACTCGGCCATGTACAGCTCGACCACCGGTCGGTACCCGGCCAGCGCGGCCCCGACCGCCATCCCGATCTCCGCGGTCTCCGAGATCGGGGTGACGCGGACCCGGTCGCCGCCGAACGCCTTGAGGAACTCGTCGTCCTCGGTGGTGGCGATGTTCTGCCCGAAGTAGAGCACTGTCTCGTCGCGGGCCATCTCCTGGCCGATGGCCTCGTTGATCGCCGCGATGTAGGGAAGCTGCCTGCTCATAACGCCCTCCTACGCGTACACGTGGCGCAGCGCCTGGTCCGGCGCCGGGTAGGGGCTGTCCAGCGCGAACGAGGTGGCCGCGGCCATCTCGTCCCGGGCCTCGGCGGCCATCGCGTCCGCCGCGGCCGCGTCGAGGACCCCGTCAGAAACCAGCCGGTCACGCATCCGCAGCAGCGGGTCGGCGCGCCGGGCCGCCTCGTACTCCTGCGGCGCGCCGAACACCACGACCGCCTCGTGCTCGGGGAAGTGCAGCGGCACGCCGGGCGGGGCGATGATGTTGCCGTGCGCGCTCAGCCGGTAGACCTTCGACTCCACCAGCGTGGGACCCTCGCCCGAGCGGGCGCGCGCCACCGCGGCGGCGACCGCGCCGTACACCGAGACCGGGTCCCCGCCGTCGACCGTCACCCCCGGCATCGAGAACGCCCTGGCCTTGACCGACAGCGGCTCTCCGGCCGCTGCGTTAGCGTCTTCCTGCTCCACCCGGGTCACCACGTTGTAGGAGTTGTTCTCCAGCACGTAGACGACCGGGAGCTTCCACAGCGAGGCGATGTTCAGCGATTCGGCGAACGCGCCCTGCTTGGACGCGCCGTCGCCGAAGAAGCACAGCACCACCTGGCCCCGCTTTCGGATCTGCGCCGCGTACGCGGCGCCGGTCGCCTGCGGGATGCCCTGCCCGACGATCCCGGAGGTGCCGAGGAACCCGCGGTCGGGGTCGGCCAGGTGCATGGAGCCGCCGTAGCCGCCGCACAACCCGGTCGCCCGTCCGTAGATCTCGGCCATCATCGCCTTGGCGTCGGTGCCCAGCACCAGGGGGTAGCCGTGGCACCGGTAGGTAGTCATCACCTGGTCGCCGGGCCGCAGCGCCGCCAGCGAGCCGACAATCGACGCCTCGGCCCCGTCGGCCAGGTGGGTATGGCCGCGGATGACGCCCGGGTGCTCGGTGAACGTCGCCTTCACCCGCTCCTCGAATTCCCTGATCCGCAGCATCTGCCGGTACATCCAGACCAGCCGGTCTCGGTCCAGCTCAGGCACGCTCTCGCTCATCACTTGCTCCCAAGATCGCCAGTAGTTCGTCGACGCCGCCCACCTTCAGGTGCGGGCGGCGTGAGGCGGACAGTCCGTCATAGCTCGCCGCGCTGCCCAGGCCGGTCCCGACGGCGATGGCCAGCGACCCGCCGCGGCGCGCCATCGGCACCTCGAGGGCGGGGTCGTCGCCGACCACGGCCAGCTGCGCCGGCCTGGCGCCGAGCCGGTCCGCCGCGCTGCGCAGCGCGTCCAGTGACGGCTTGCCCACCACCCGGAGCCCGCAGCCGGTCAGCGACCTGATCATCGCCGAGATCGCCCGGGAGGTGCCGAGCGCCCGGCCCCCGGCCACCGCGAAGAACGGGGTCTCCGAGCAGCTGTACAGCGCGGCCCCGCCCCAGACCGCCTGGCAGGCCGCCTCGAGCGCGGGCATCGTGAACTCGGGGAACCAGCCGGCCAGCACCGCGTCCGCCGGCGTCCCGGCCGCGGGCGGTACCACCTCGAGGCCGGCCTGCCGCAGCGGCTCGGTGAGCCCGGGCCCGCCCAGCACCATGACCCGCTGATACCCACGGCGGGTGAAGACCCGGGCCGCGCTGCTGGCCGGCGTCATCATCGCCTCGTCCGGCAGGCCGAACCCGATCTCCCTCAGGATCCCGGCGAAATGCGCCGGGGTGCGGTTCGTCCCGTTGGTGAAGACGACGAACGGCAGCCCGCGCCCCGCGGCCCAGCTGGTGATCTCCACCGCGCCGGGCAGCGGCCGCAGCCCGTGGTTGTGCCGGTCGCCGAGCACCAGCGTGCCGTCCATGTCGAACACGAAGCCCCTGACGTCCCGCAGCCGGGCCAGCAGATCACGATCGCCCGCCGCCACCGCTACGCCCTCCCGAGCTCGAGCCGGAAACCGGGCTTGTCCACCACCAGCCGCCGGACCGGCGGCCGCGAGCCGAGCTCGCGCAGCAGCCGAAGCACCGGCTGCAGCTGCGGCGAGTAATGCTCGGGCGCCGGCCCGGCGGCGAGCATCGCGTCCACCTCCCCGGACGGCATGCCGAACCTCAGCAGCAGCTCCTCATCGGAGATTCCGCGCGGCAGCCGCTGGCGGAGCTCAGCCGGCGACAGCGGCGGCGGCTCGGCGGCGAGTTCGCGCGCGCGCGGCCGGTCCAGGATCCGGTCGAGCACCCAGGGCTCGACCGGTGCCGTCGGCTTGCCGAAGCTGCCCAGCACGTACCGGATCACCTGGTCGGGCACGACCTCGTACCGCGCGCTGCTCGCTCTGCCTGCCCGGGGCGGCGAGCCCTTCCTGCCCCCGGACCCCCCGATTATGTTCGACAGCGCCTGCCCCATCACCATCTGCGGGAACGGCGTGACCATGATCGGGTAACCGAGCTCGGCCCGGACCCGGCTCACCTCGTCCATCACCGCGCCGAACTTCGCCTCGAGCCCGAGCTCGGCCAGCTGCCGGCGCAGCGTGGTCATCACCCCGCCGGCCAGCTGATGCTTGGTGAACGCCGCGTCGTAAGGCTGCGGCTGCCCGGCGGGTAGCGACTCCGCCGCGGCGAGCTGGTCGAAATACGATGCCACCTGGGCCAGTAGCCGGTCGTCCACGGTCACCGTGTGCCCGAGTTCGCGCAGGTTGGCCACGGTGCGTTCGGCGTCGGGCAGCGAGGACCCGTCCGCCAGCGCCCCGCAGCCGACCTGGAGCACCTGCACGCCCAGGTTTGGCGCGGCCAGGTAGACCAGCGGGGACAGCCCGATCGTGCAGTGCGCGTGCAGCTCCAGCGGCTTGCCACCGAGCCGTGCCCGCACCGCCGGGATCAGCGTCCGGGCCCGCTCCGGGGTCAGCAGCCCGGCGGGGTCCTTGACGTAGGCGCGGTCGATATGCGGCGACGCGGCCACCCGCGCGGCGATGCCCGCATAGAAGGCGTCGTCGTGGACGGCTGAGATCGTGTAGGTGAGCGCCGCGATGATCTCGATGCCGCCGGCCCGCCGGATGATCCGCGCCGTCGCCAGCACTGCGTCCATGTCGTGCGTCGGATCCAGCACCACGAACCGCGATATCCCGGCCGCGACCAGCCGCTCGTAGACCAGCCGCATGACGTCCGGGTGAGCCCGTTCCCAGGAGATGAACCGGAATCCGGTGCCGATGAACTGCAGCGGCGTATCCGGCATCGCGGCCCGGGTGAGCCGGATCCGCTGCCACGGATCCTCCCGGTGGGTGCGCACCGCGACGCCCATGGCCGTGCTGGACAGGAAATCCAGCGCGCGGAACCCGACCCGGTTCATCACCGGGGCGATCTGCAGGATGTGCGCGGTCCGCAGCCCAGTGGCCCCCCACAGGCTCTGGTTGCCGTCCCGCAGCGAGACATCGACGAGCTGCACCTCAGCCATGGATTTCTGCCCTAACGGACGGTGGTTCCCGCTGCACCCACCGGGTGAGATAACTCGTGTCCACGCCGCCCGCGGCGAACTCCTCATCGGCCGCCAGTGCCCGGTGCATCGCCAGGTTGGTCGCCACCCCGTCGATCCGGCACCGGGCCAGCGCGCTGCGCAGCCGCCGCAGCGCTTCGGGCCGGTCGGCGCCGCTGACCACGAGCTTGGCCAGCAGGCTGTCGTACTGCGGCGGCACCGCCGACCCGGCTTGTACGTGCGTGTCGACGCGGATACCCGGCCCGGCCGGGAACGCCGCGCCGGCCACGGTCCCCGGGCTCGGCCGGAAGCCGTCGGCCGGGTCTTCGGCGTTGATCCGGCACTCGATCGCGTGGCCGCCGAAGCTGACGCTGGCCTGGGACCGGCGCAGCCCGCGCCCCTCGGCGATCGCGATCTGCTCGGCCACCAGGTCCAGCCCGGTGACCATCTCGGTCACCGGGTGCTCGACCTGGATGCGCGCGTTGACCTCGAGGAAGTAGAACGCCTCCCGTTCGGTGTCGACCACGAACTCGACGGTCCCCAGGCCCTGGTACTTCAGGTGCAGGCCCAGGGCCACGGCCGCGGCCCGCATGCTGACGCGCAGCGTCTCGCCGAGCCGCGGGGCCGGCGCCTCCTCGACGACCTTCTGGTACCGCCGCTGCACCGAACATTCCCGGTCGCCGAGGTGGATCACGTTCTCCCCGTCGCCGAGCAGCTGCACCTCAACGTGCCGGGCGCGGGAGACGTACCGCTCCAGGTACACCCGCGGATCGCCGAACGCCGCGTCCGCCTCGGCGCTGGCCATCGTGACCGCGCCGCTCAGCTGGCCCGGATCGCCGACCACCCGCAGCCCGCGCCCGCCGCCGCCCCCGGCCGCCTTGACCAGGACCGGGTAGCCGATGCGCCCGGCCACCTCGCCCGCCTCTGCC
>JASIGD010000262.1 GCA_030045295.1 Streptosporangiaceae bacterium | reverse complement strand
GCGGGCCCGCGGGCCCGGGCGGCCCGGGCGCCGGCGGACCGCTGGGCGCGTTCGGGCCGATGGGCGACCCGCAGCAGTTCGCCGACGCGCTGCGCCAGTTCGCCGACCTGCTGTCCTGGCGCGGCGGCCCGGTCAACTGGGATCTGGCCAAGAACGTGGCCAGGCACGCCATCGCGGCGGCAGGCGACCCGAGCGTGCTTGACGCGCAGCGCCGCGAGGTCACCGAGGCGATCCGGCTCGCCGACCTGTGGCTGGACGAGGCGGCCGCCTTCCCCTCGGGCGTGCGCAAGATCGAGGCGTGGAGCCGGTCGGAGTGGCTCGAAGCGACCTTCCCGATCTGGGCGAAGCTCTGCGACCCCATCGCGGCCAAGGGCGTCGAGGCGATGAGCGGCATGCTCACCGCGGACCCGGCGCAGCTGGGCGAGGAGGTACCCGAGGAGATCCGCCAGGCGCTCGGCGCGTTCGGCGGCGGGACCGGCGGGATGCCCGGCCTGGCGGGCCTGGCGGCGATGCTCCGCCAGATCGGCGGGGCCATGATCGGCGGCCAGACCGGGACGGCGGTCGGCGAACTCGCCCGCGAGGTGGTCGGTTCCTCCGACATCGGGCTGCCCCTCGGCCCGGAAGGGGTGGCCGCGCTGCTGCCGGCCGGCGTGGCGGCGTTCGGGCAGGGGCTGTCCGTCGACGCCGGAGAGGTACGGCTGTTCCTCGCGCTCAGGGAGGCCGCCCACCAGCGGCTGTTCGCGCACGTCCCCTGGCTGCGCGGGCACCTGCTCGGCGCCGTCGAGCAGTACGCCAGCGGCATCACCGTCGACATGACGCGGCTGCAGGAAGCGATCCCCGACGTCGACATCACCAACCCGGAGGCGCTGCGCGAGGCGCTGGCGGGCGAGGGCCTGTTCCGGCCGGAGGACACGCCCGCGCAGAAGGCCGCTCTGGTCAGGCTGGAGACGGCGCTGGCGCTGGTCGAAGGGTGGGTCGCGACGGTGGTCAGCGCTGCGGCCCGCGACCGGCTCACGCACGCCGAGGCCCTGGCCGAGGCGGTCAGGCGGCGCCGGGCCACCGGCGGACCCGCGGAACTCACGTTCGCGACGCTCGTCGGGCTCGAACTGCGCCCGCGCAGGCTGCGCGAGGCGGCCGCGATCTGGCAGGGCCTGACCGACGCTCGCGGCACCGACGCCCGGGATGGACTGTGGGCCCATCCTGACCTGCTGCCCACTGCCGACGACCTAGAGAACCCCGACGCGTTCGTGCGCGGCCAGCCCGAACTGGACATCTCGGACCTGGAAGAAGGCGGCGACTGACTCCCGGCGGCCGGCGGCCCTGCTAGGCGGGCCGGGCCAGGGCAGGCGGGGCCAGGCGGGACGGGCCAGGGCGGGCGGGGTCAGGCTGCTCAGCGGCAGAATTTCCAGCAAATGAGCCGTGTCCGGGCGCCAGAGGCGCATGATGGGAAGCCGCACAGGGCAGGAGCACGGCATGGACGAACCAGAGCGTACCGATGTGGTCGTGATCGGCCTGGGTCCCGGCGGCGAGTACGCGGCCGGCGCTCTGGCCGAAGCCGGGCTGCATGTGACCGGTGTCGAAGCCCGCCTGGTCGGCGGCGAATGCCCCTACTTCGGGTGCGTGCCGTCCAAGATGATGATCCGGGCCGCCAACCTGCTCGCCGAGACCAGGCGCGTGCCGGGCCTGGCGGGAACGTCCACCGTCACCCCCGACTGGTCAGTCGTCGCGCGGCGGATCCGGGACGAAGCCACCGACGACTGGAACGACAAGGCGGCGGCCGACCGGTTCGCCGCCAAGGGCGGGCACCTGATCCGCGGTCAGGGCCGGATCACCGGGCCGGGCCAGGTCACGGTCAGCACCGAGGAAGGCACCAGGGTGCTGGCGGCCAGCAAGGGCATCGTGATCGACAGCGGGACCGAACCGGCCATCCCGCCCATTCCCGGCCTGGCCGACACGCCGTACTGGACGAACCGCGACATCATCCAGGCCGAGCAGGTGCCGGAATCGCTGATCGTGCTCGGCGGCGGGGCCATCGGCGCCGAGCTCGCCCAGGTATTCGCCCGGTTCGGCTCGTCCGTCACCGTGGTCGAGGCGCTGCCGAGGCTGGTGCCGTTGGAAGAGCCTGAGGCCAGCGACCTGATCGAGCGGGTCTTCATGCGCGAGGGCATCGAGGCGTGCACGAACGCCCCGGCCGAGCGGGTCAGCCACAACGGAACCCGCTTCACCGTCCACCTGGGCATGAGCGCCCTGGTCGCGGAGCGGCTGCTGGTCGCCACCGGCCGCCGCTCGGACCTGGCCGCGCTCGGCGTGGCCGCGGTCGGCCTGGACGAGAAGGCCCGGGCCATCCCCACCGACGGCTGGATGCGCGCGGCGGACGGCGTATGGGCGCTCGGCGACGTGACCGGCCACGGCGCGTTCACGCACATGTCCATGTACCAGGCGGACATCGTGGTGCGCGACATCCTGGGCGCCGGCGGGGAACCCGCCGACTACCGCGCGGTGCCCAGGGTCACGTTCACCGACCCGGAGATAGGCAGCGTGGGGCTGACCGAGGAACAGGCCAGGGCGGCGGGCCTGCGCGTTCGGACCGGCCTCAGCCAGGTGCCTTATTCGTCCCGGGGCTGGATTCACAAGGCCGGCAACG
Source organism: Streptosporangiaceae bacterium (assembly GCA_030045295.1). The sequence goes on along the minus strand of JASIGD010000262.1, from coordinate 4,387 downwards.
ACGGGCTCATCAAGGTGATCGAGGACTGCGACCGGTCGGTGCTGGTCGGCGCTACCTCGGTCGGTCCGTACGGGGGCGAGGTGCTCAGCGCCCTGCAGGTGGCCGTCCGGGCCGAGGTCCCGTTGGCCACGCTGCGCAACATGCCGTACGCCTACCCGACGTTCTATCGCGCCATCGAGGACGCGCTGCGGAATCTTGGCTCGCCGTGACCGCCCGCCCGGCCGTCGTGGCCTTCGACGTGATCGAGACGCTGATGTCGCTCGAGCCGCTGCGCGCCCGGCTCGAGCAGGCACGCCAGCCGCCGCACACGCTGGAGGCCTGGTACACCCGCACGCTGCGCGACGGGATGGCGCTATCCGCGGCCGGAGACTACACGGCGTTCACCGATGTCGCCGAGGCCGCGCTGCGCGCGCTGACCAACCATTCGATCAGCGATGAGCAGGTCGCGCAGGTCATGGCCGGATTCGATGACCTGCCCGCCTTCGACGACGCGCTGCCCGCGGTCACCCTGCTCACCGGCGCCGGCCTGCGCGTGGCCTGCCTGACGAACGGGTCCGCGCAACTGACCTCGTCGTTCGTCGACCGTACCGGGCTCGGCTCACTGGTGGACCGGGTGATCTCGGTCGGCGAGGTGTACCGGTGGAAGCCGGCCACGGTGGTCTACCTGTACGCCGCGGAGGTCATGGGTGTGCCGCCCGAACGCATGGCGCTGGTCGCCGCGCACGACTGGGACTGCCACGGCGCCAAGCGGGCCGGGCTGACCACTGGCTGGGTGAGCCGCAAGGCCGGCGGCTACGGCACGCCGTTCGCCCCGCCGGACGTCGCGGGCGAGGACCTCACCGAGGTCGCGGCCAAGCTGATCGCCCTGGAGCCTTGACCAGGCCCGGCGGGGCTCACACCCGGGCGAGAACGTGGTCCAGCGGACGGGGAACCCGGCTGAGGTCGAGCGCGTCGACCAGCACCCGGCCGTAGTGGATCTTCCGGCCCGATCCAGTGCCCATCCAGCGCCTCAGCCGATGCTGAGCGGTCCGGTCCCGCTGCGCGGGCTGCCGGCAGAAGGTCCGGAACGGCCCGAGCTCGCCCTGAGCCTCGATCAGCTGTTCGGTCGCGGCGGGACCGAGCGAGCGGATCAGCTCGTCTTCCAAGTCGGCGACGCAGACGTAGAAGCCGAGTCGTTCCAGGTCGGTGCGATCGGGACCGGGGTTGAGGCCCGCCCGCGCCAGGCCGCGGCGGAAATCGTGCTCCTGCCCCTCGTCGCACAGGCCCGCCAGAGCGGCGCCGAGGCCCCGCGGGCCGAACAGGTCAAGGAAGTGCCCGATATTCGTCGCGCCGCCCATCGGCACGACGAAAACCCCGTCCCGGGCCAGGTCCTGGCCACGCCGCGCGGCCAGCGTTTCCAAGGCGACCTGGTCGCTCACCCCCTCGACGAGGATGACCGCGGACGAGCCGGCGGCCGCGGCACGCACCCGCGCGGCCGCCGCCGCCAGCGCGGCGTTGCCGCCACCGGCAGGCCCGGTCACCGCGATCAGGCGGGCCAGCGACTCATCGTCCACCTGCCCAGTGTCACCTCCCCGGCCGCGGCGGCAAGCTGGTAGCGCGCAGCGCCGGCCGGTAATTCCCGCGGCCCAGGGTCCGCGGCTCGATGCCGTCCACGCTAACGGCGGGGTGGTGAGTCGGCGACGGCGGCCCTTCCGAGGGGCTGGTCGAGAGGCTCGTCGAAGCTGAGCGCCGCTGGCCGGGCTGGTCAGGAGGGGATGAACGGCCAGCCCACTCCGGACTGCTCGGCGTGAACCGCCGCGTCGGGCGGGGCCTGTTGCCTGATCTGCCCGGCGAGTTCGGTGGCTTGATCCTCATTGCTGGCCCCGACGACGAGGAACTTCCAGCGGCGTACCACGGGCTGGCCCTCGCTTTCCAGCTTGCGCGCCAGCGCGACCGCCTCGTGGTGCGAGCGCAGCTCCACCCGGACCTGCCACCGGGCCATCCCGGTGGCCTGCGACTCGGCGGTTTCGGTGTCCTCGAGCCGCTGGCGCTCGGCCTGCCGTTCGGCCTCGGTCTGCGGCATCGGCACGTCCGGGGCTTCCCACTCCTCCTCGATGGGATGCCAGCGATGCACGGCGGAGGTCGCCTGCAGGTCATGCTGGGCCAGCACGTCGTGGGCGACCTGCTCGGCGTTCCTGGCCGCGGCCTCGGTATCGGCGTACAGGAAGATCTCCGCGTCGCCCGCGCCGACGGCGACGCCGCGGCCGAGCCGACGGCGGATTTCTTCTTCGGCCGTGGGCAGGGAAGCGGATTCCTCGGCTGGCACCTGGCCGGTCAGGGAGACGCTCACCCGCCAGTCATCGCTGTCTGTCACGGCACGACCTTAACGCACCCGGGTCCTTTGATCCGCGGTTCGGTCACGCCCGGCCGCGGCGCACAGGCGGTCCCGCGGCGGTCAGCCGACGGTGGTCAGCGGCGTGGTGTCCCGGGCCTCAAGGGCCTCGCCGCAGGCCTCGCAGACCACCTGGGCCACCAGGCGGTGGCCGCAGTCGTGCTGGAGGACGAGCGGCGGCCCGCCGTCGCCGGCCAGGTACCGGTCGCCCCAGCGCATCAGGGTCATGATGACCGGGTACAGGTCACGTCCGGCACCGGTCAGGTGGTACTCGAACCGCGCCGGGTGCTCGCAGTACCGGCGGCGCTCGAGGATCCCCGCGGCGACCAGGGTGCGGAGCCGGGCGGCCAGCGTGTCACGCGGCGCTCCGGTGCGCTTGACCATCTCGTCGAAACGATGGTTGCCGAGGAAGGCTTCCCGTACGGCGAGCAGCGCCCACTTCTCCCCGACGATGTCCAGGGTGCGGGCCACCGAGCACGCTCGAGGCTGGGCGGATTCCGCGGTCACAATACGAGTGTACCTCGTTAGTTGGATTTCTGGACGTACTAAACGGTCGTGATGTACGGTGGGTCCAGATTCCGGACTTAGTCAGGGAGGCCCCGTGACCGCCAGCGCTTCGACGCCGCCCGATCAGGTCGGCCCCCCGGCCGCGAGCCCAGCCGCGGCGCCAGATACCCGCCGGGTGATGGCGATCGTCGGGGTCCTGTCCCTGGCGGTGTTCATGTCCAGCCTGGACCTGTTCATCGTCAACCTGGCGTTCCCCTACATCGGCCGGCAGTACGCCGGAACGCCGCTGAGCTCGCTGTCCTGGGTGCTCAACGCCTACACCGTGGTCTTCGCCGCGGTGCTGGTGCCCGCCGGGCGGTGGGCCGACCTGATCGGGCGGCGGCGCGTGCTGATCGCCGGCCTGGCCTGCTTCAGCGCGGGGTCGCTGCTGTGCGGCCTCGCCCCGGGGGTGCCCGCGCTGATCGCGGCCCGGGTCATCCAGGCGATCGGAGCCGGTCTCATGGTGCCCGCGTCGCTGTCGCTGCTGCTGGCCGCCGTTCCGGCCGCGGCCAGGCCGAAGGCCCTGGGTACCTGGTCCGCGCTGGGTGCCCTGGGCGCCGCTCTCGGCCCGGTCATCGGGGGGCTCCTGGTCCAGGTCAACTGGCGCTGGGTGTTCTGGATCAACCTGCCCGTCGGATTGGCCGCCGTCGCGCTGGCCATGCGGGTGGTACCGGAGAGCAAAGACGAGCGCGTCCGCAGGCAGCCCGACGTGATCGGCGCCGCCCTGCTGGCCGCGACCGTCGGCCTGGTCGCGCTCGCGCTGGTCAAGGCCCCGTCGTGGGGCTGGAGCTCGGCGGACTTCATCGGCCTGCTGGTCGCGTCCCTGGCCTGCGGGGCGGCCCTGGTGAACCGGTCGAGGCGGCACCATTCGCCGGTCATCGAGCTGAGGCTGTTCCGCTCCCGGAGCTTCAGCGGCGCCTTCGCCGCCTCGATCCTGTACTACGCCGGGTTCGGCGCCTTCGTGCTCAACGCGGTCGAGTTCCTCACCGGTGTATGGCACTACTCCGCGGTGGTAGCGGGCCTGGCCATCGCGCCCGGGCCGCTCATGGTGCTGCCGTTCGCCCGCGTCGCCGCGCCCCGCATGGCGGCCTGGCTCGGAGGGTCCGGGCGGGTCGCGGTGATCGGCTGCGTCGTCAACGCCGGCGCGCAGTTGCTGTGGTACACCCAGATTCAGGCGCACCCCGCCTACCTGACTCACCTGCTGCCGGCTCAGCTCCTCGGCGGCGCCGGGGTCGGCCTGACGATCCCCTCACTGCTGGGCGCGGGCACCGCCGCGCTCACCCCGGCCAGCTTCGGCACCGGCAGCGGGATCCTCAACATGGCCCGCCAGGTCGGCACCGTGCTCGGCGTCGCCGGCCTGATCGCCATTCTCGCCCACGTCTCCCCCGGCGATCCGGTCGCCGCCTACCGGCACGGCCTGGTCCTGATCATCGCGTTCTTCGCCGCCGCGGGCGCCGCCGCCGCGGCTCT
>JASIGD010000029.1 GCA_030045295.1 Streptosporangiaceae bacterium | reverse complement strand
AGATCCAGGTGGTGCCGCCCGTGTGGGGCCGTCTGCCGTTCCTCGCCGTCACCGACACCAGTGATGGCAACCTGCCGCGTTTCCAGGGCCGGTGGGACGAAGCCGGGATCCGCCTGGTCGAGCACGCCATGGGCTGGCCCGCCGGATATTACCTGTGGTGCTGGGAGAATCCTCATCCGGAACGACCGGTCGAACGGGTCGAGTTCATCCCGCGCGGCGGGCGATTTGTCGTCGCGGGCATCACGACCAGCGACGTTGACGAGCACCCGTTCGTCCGCACGCCGGCGCGGCCGGTGCGGCTGGTGGCGAAGGACGGACGGAACGGCGTCCTCGATATCGAGGTTGACCGAGGTGTGGCGACCTATCCGCAGCCGCTGCCCGGCGAGGACGACCGGGCCGGCTGGGGAGCGACCGAAGGAAAGTCCGCGTATACGTCGGTCGCCGCGCTGTCGTCGGCCACCGTCGCGGTCCGGCAGGGTGGCGACGAGCTCGGCCGCGTGCGCTGGGGCGACGTGGAACGCGACGGGCGCGCGGACGCCGGCCAGGTCACCCTGGAGCTGGTAGAAGAGGGCCGCAACTGGGTGCAGGTCAGGGTCGTCGACGACGCGACCGGGCGGCCGGTGCCGTGCCGGGTGCATTTCCGTTCGGCCGAGGGGATTCCCTACCAGCCGCACGGCCACCACAATCACGTCACGCAAAATCTCGGCAGCTGGCATTACGACGTTGGCGGTGACATCCGGCTGGGCCAGCGCAGCTACGCGTATATCGACGGCACCTGCCAGGGATGGCTGCCACGAGGCGATGTCGTCGTGGACGTCGCGCGCGGGTTCGAATATGAGCCGCTGCGGCAGACCGTCCGGATCGAGCCGGGCCAGCGAGACCTGACCCTGCGGATCGGGCGCGTCGCTGACATGGCCTCGGAAGGATGGTGGTCTGGCGACTCACACGTGCATTTCCTGTCGACCCCGGGCGCTCAGCTTGAACAAAGGGGCGAGGATCTGCGTGTCGTCAACTTGCTGCAGACTCAGTGGGGCGCGCTGTTCACCAACACCGAGGATTTTTCCGGCCGGCCGAGCGTCGTCGATGGCGGCGGCTACGTGACGTATGTGGGCCAGGAAAACCGGCAGCACGCGCTCGGCCACATGGTCCTGTGGGACCTGAAAGAACCGGTGATGCCGTGGTGCAGCGATGGTCCCGACGAGGCCGAGCTCGGCGGTGCGCTGGACGTGACGCTGAGCGACTGGGCCGACCGGACGCACGCTCAGGGCGGCACCGTTGTTGCCGCGCACTTCCCGAATCCGAACGGAGAGCCGGCCGTCCTCGTCGCGACCGGCCGAGCCGACGCCGTCGAGATGCTGGCCCATTCCGACGACGCGATGCTCGAATACTACCGGTACCTGAACAGCGGCTACCGGCTGCCGCTCGTCGGCGGCACGGACAAGATGTCAAGCGCCGTGCCGGTCGGCCTGTACCGCACGTACGCGCGGCTCGACGAGGAGTTCAGCTATGAGGCCTGGTGCCGGGCGGTGCGGTCGGGTCGCACGTTCCTTTCCGGCGGGCCGCTGGTAACGCTGTCGGTCGACGGGTCCGAGCCGGGCGGTACGGTGGAGCTTTCCGGTCCGGGAACGGTCAGTATCGATGCCGCGGTGCGCAGCATTTTCCCGCTCCGTGCGCTGGAAGTCGTGCGTAACGGCGAGGTCGTTGCGCGGGCAGAAGCCGACGGGGGGCGGCGGGCCGAAATCAGCGAGGAATTGCGGATCGACGGGAACTCGTGGCTAGCGTGCCGAGCATTCGGCGTCGATTACCACCTCGATGAATGGGGTCGCCGGGTTTTCGCGCATACCTCGCCGGTCTACGTGGCCTGCGGCGGCGACTGGACGATGACCGACCCCGAAGGCATCCGCTATATCCGGACCCTCGTCGAGGGCGCCCGCGACTACGTCCGGCACACCGCGGTCCGGAGGTCCGACCAGTTCACGACGCACCATCACGGCGAGGCCGACCACCTCGCCTGGCTCGAGCGGCCGTTCACCGAGGCCCTGCGCGCGCTGGACGAGCGCGGCGGTGGGTCATGACCGAACGCTGCTGAGGCGTATCTCGCCAGGATCATGCGGGCTACCCTGGTGGATGTGAGCGAACCAGGCACTGCCATTCAGGGACGCCTGGCAGGCATATGGCGCAGCCGCTACGCCTACACCAGCTCAAGCAGAGATGATCAGGAGTTCACCGGGCAGCATTACGTGCTCCTCCTGCAGCACGAAGCCCAGCTCCAGGTCCGGGCGCTGCCCGGATCGCAGTCACAGCTGACCATGAACCTGAGCATCGACGGCCGGGTTGCGACCGGGGCCTGGCGCGAGGTGACGTCGGCCGACGGGTATTACCACGGTCATGAATTCCACGGCGTCGTGCAGATGATCGTCGATCCCGCCGGGCGGCGGATAGAAGGGCGCTGGCTGGGTCACGACCGGGCGGTCACCATGATCAACTCCGGCGCCTGGACCCTGGATTTCATCGCGGACGAGACCGACGAGGATGCCGTCCTCAGGTACAGCAGGCCCGTCGATTCCACCTGAGAGCCCGGGGTTAACGGGCTGTGACGCCGGTCGATCCCCGTCACCTGGCTACGGTAGCTCGCGCGGGACGGCGCGGACCGCGTGACGCGGCGGCGGCTGAACGGCAACTAGAGACGTGACCCAGAGAACAGCAGCGGTAACCCAGGCGGGCGCAACCGGAGCGAGGAGCGCCGGCGATGGCGCGGCGGCCGAGTTCGAGCGAATCTACCGGGCGAACGTGGAGGCGGTCACGGCCTACTTCGCCCGGCGCAGCGCCGACCCGCACGTGGTCGCCGACCTCACGGCGGACACCTTCGTCACGGCGATCGCCAGCTTCGGCTCCTTCGACCCGGGCAAGGGCACCGCGCGGGCCTGGGTGTTCGGGATCGCCCGGCACGTCTACGCGGTAACGAAGAATCCCGACGGCACGGTCACGCTCGCGGTTTACCAGAGCTCCGGGATAGCGGCGGCCAATGCCCGGCTCCGGCAGCTCGGCGACCAGCAGGTGGTCGTCGTGCCGGTCCAGCCG
>JASIGD010000261.1 GCA_030045295.1 Streptosporangiaceae bacterium | reverse complement strand
CTGCGCAGCCGGGTGACGTCGGCGGGCCAGGTCGGCAGGTCCGCTCCGACCGGAGCGCCGGAGGCGTGCACGCCGCGGATGCCCGAGTCGATCAGCGCCTCGATCAGCACCGGCCGGCCCCCCGGGATGCCTCAGCCCGGCCAGGGTCCGGGCGTCCGCGCTGGTATCCCGGCCAGGAGCGGGCACGGCCGGACCCGCTGGCGAGACCGCGTACTGGGAAGTCACTGCTTCACCCGGGCTAGTGCCTAGATCTTCGCGAAGTGCTGGAAGCACTCGTAGTAGGGGTCGGTCGACAACGCGAAGTGAGCCGCCTCTGAGCGCTTGACGGCCAGGTAGGCGGCGCTGCGCAGCGGGCCGAGCAGGTCCATCATCATCTGGTCGGCGGCCAGCGCGTCCAGCGCCGCGTCGAGCGAGGCGGGCAGGCGGTGGACGCCAGCCACCGCCCGCTCGGCGTCGGTGAGCGTGGCCGGGTCGACGTTCACCGGCGCCCCGGGGTCGAACTTGCCGCGGATGCCCTCCAGGCCGGCGAAGATGACCGCGCCGAGCGCGAGGTACGGGTTCGCGGTGGAATCGGACGGCTTCAGCTCCAGGTTGACCGAACTGCCCGGGTCGCCGCGCAGCGGAGAGCAGATCCGCACCGCCGCTTCCCGGTTGTCCATCCCGTAACAGGTGTACGCGCTGGCCCACATCTGCGGCGCCAGCCGACGGTAGCTGTTTACGCTGGCGCAGGTCAGCGCCACCAGGGCGGGCAGGTGGGCGAGGAGCCCGCCGATGAAGTTATAGCCGACCTGGGACAGGCCGTAGGGGTCGCTGGGGTCGGCGAAGACGTTCCGTTCGCCGGGCGTCCCGTCCGGCGACAGGTCGGTGAGCGAGGCGTGCAGGTGGGTGCCGTTGCCGGCCTGGTCGGGGATCGGCTTGGGCGCCAGGCTGGCCCACAGGCCGCGCCTGAACGCCACGCCGCGGACGGTTTCCCGGTACAGCACGTGGTTGTCGGCGGCGCGTAGCGCGTCCGCGTGCCTGAGCGACATCTCCTGCTGCCCGGCGCCGAGCTCGGGGTAGTAGTGCTCGACGGTAAGGCCCTGCGCCTCCAGCGCCGCGACGAGTTCCATGGTGAAGTCGTGCGCGAGGTGGAAGCCGGTGGCGGAGTAACACAGGCTGTCGTCGATCGGGATGAGCCGGTCCGGGATAGCAGGCCCGGCGGGCGAGGCCTGGCGGTGGCCGAGCGTGAATTCGGGCTCGAACGCGGCCCGCATCGCGTATCCCTCGGCGGCCAGCTCGATAATGGCCTGCTTCAGGAAAGTGCGCGGGCACGCGTCCCACGGCGACCCGTCGGGCTGCACCAGGTCCGCCAGCATCGCGGCCGCGCCCGGCGCGTAGGGGAGCGGGACGAACGTGGCCGGGTCGGGCACGATCCGGATCTCGCCGACCGGGCCCATCCCGGCCACCGGCTGCAGCTGATCGAGCATGGACATCGCCATCATCGCCACCGTGTGCCCGATGCCGCTGGCCATGCGCTCCCGCAGCCGCGCCGTGCCGGCGGCCTTGCCGCGGATGATCCCGCCGTGGTCGGCGTACAGGAAACGGACCAGGCGAATCTGCTCCCGGCTGGTCCGGTCCAGTACCTCTTCGATCGTTCCGTCTGTCATGCACCAATGGGTAGCACGTTCCACCCTGGCCCGTACAGCCGACGCCGGACATGCCCAACCTGGCGGGACACGGTATTTTCGGCGTATGAGCCCACGGTCGGCACCGCGTGACTTGCGTGCGTCCGACGCGGACCGGGACCGGGTGCTGGCCATGCTCGGCGAGGCGATGGGCGACGGACGGCTCACCACGGACGAGCACCTGGAACGGGTTCAACGCGCGTGCTCGGCCCGGACGCTCGGCGAACTCGCGGAACTGACGGCGGACCTGGCTGCTCCGTCCGCGCAGCCGGTGCGCCTCGATGGCGGCCGGGTGATCAGCGGCATCTTCGGCCCGGCGCGGCGGGACGGCCGCTGGGTGGTGCCGGAAAGCGTCACGGTGACCGCCATGTTCGGCGAGGTGGACGTCGACTTCACCCAGGCCATACTGCAGGCCCGGCACGTGCGGCTGTTCGCGACCGTGGTCGGCGGCCGGCTGCGGCTGATCGTGCCGGACGGCGTGTCCGTGGTCGTGACCGGGCACCTGGTATTGGGCCGGAAGCGCGGCGCCACGCCGCGCGCCGTTCCCGACGCGCCCGTGATAGAGGTGAAGGCGGTGGTTTTCGGCGGCGAGGTGATCGTACGCACGCCGCCCAAGAGCCGGCGTTTCCGCCTGTTCAGCCGAAGTTGACCGACGAGTAGACGCGCAGCTTCCACAGCTGATGCTCGCTCTTGATGCTGCGGATGGTGCCCGACCGCGACCGCATCACCAGCGAGTGCGTCGACGCGCCGCCGGCCCGGTACCTGACCCCTTCCATCAGCTCGCCGTCGGTGATCCCGGTGGCGGCGAAGAACACGTCGTCCGAGGCCACCAGGTCATCGGTGGTCAGCACGCGGTCCAGGTCGTGCCCGGCGTCGAGGGCGCGGCGCCGTTCGGCTTCGTCGCGCGGAGTGAGCTGGCCCTGGATGATCCCGCCCAGGCACTTGAGCGCGCACGCGGCGATGATTCCCTCGGGCGTGCCGCCGATGCCGAGCAGCAGGTCGATGCCGGTGCCCTCGCGGGCCGCCATGATCGCGCCGGCCACGTCGCCGTCGGTGATCAGGTGGATCCTGGCTCCTGTCTCGCGGACCTGGGTGATCAGCTCGGCGTGCCTCGGCCGGTCCAGGATGACCACGGTAACGTCCTGCGGCGACTCTCCCTTGGCCTTGGCCACGGCGGCGACATTGGCCGCCGGCGGCGCGGTGATGTCCACCACGTCGGCCGCGGCCGGGCCGGTGGCCAGCTTCGACATGTAGAACACCGCGGACGGGTCATACATCGAGCCCCGGCCGGCCACCGCCAGCACCGAGATCGCGTTCGGCATGCCGTTCGCGGTCAGCCGCGTCCCGTCGATCGGATCCACCGCCACGTCGCAGGCGGGGCCGGTGCTGTCGCCGACCTCCTCGCCGTTGTAGAGCATCGGCGCGTGGTCCTTCTCGCCCTCGCCGATGACCACCACGCCGCGCATCGACACCGAGTTGATCAGCATCCGCATCGCGTTCACGGCGGCCCCGTCAGCGCCGTTCTTGTCGCCGCGGCCTACCCACCTGGCGGCCGCCATCGCCCCGGCCTCGGTCACCCTGGCCAGCTCAAGCGCCAGGTTGCGGTCGGGGGCGTGGCTGGCCGGCTCGTGTGCCTGCTGCTCCGCGGTCATCGCTGGTGTCCTTCCCGCTCGGCCCTGTAGCGATCCTATGCAGCGGCCGCTGAGGCGGAGCCCGGCGGGGATGACAGTGCTGGTGGTCGCCGGCGGCACAACGCAACGGAAGGCCGCGTGAATCTAGCCGCTTTGCCCGGCCCGGTCGCCGCTTGACCTCGGGCCTACGGGGCTGCGCGGCCCGGGCACCTGCGCCTTCGCCGGCGGCGCGACCTCATCCGGCGTCTGCGGCGTCCTGGCCGGCACGTCGGCGT
>JASIGD010000028.1 GCA_030045295.1 Streptosporangiaceae bacterium | reverse complement strand
CACATAGTAGAACTAGGTCCCATAAAGTGGAACCTCGCGACGAACGGAATCCGGATGAGCAACCAGAACGGGACCCAGGCCGTCGACCGGGCGGCCCGCCTGCTCACGGAGGTCGTGCACTCGGCGGACCCGATGACGTTCACCGAGCTCAGCGCGGCCACCGGGCTGGCCAAGTCCACCACGTCCCGGCTGCTGCTGGCGCTGGAGCGCAACGGGCTGGTCCGGCGCGACGACCACGGCCGGTTCCTGCCCGGCGAGATGTTCGTCAGCTTCGCCTGGCGCGGCGGCGCCGAGGCCGGCCTGGTCGCGGTGGCCCAGCCGTTCCTCGAGCGGCTCGGCAAGGCCACCGGCGAGACGATCAACCTCGGCGTGGCCAGCAGCGGGATGGTGGAGCAGATCGCCCAGGTCGACAGCACCTACCTGATCGGCGGCACCAACTGGGTGGGGATGTCCGTCCCGCTGCACTGCTCCGCGCTGGGCAAGATCCTGCTCGCGTACGGGACGGCCCAGCCGTCGCAAGACAGGCTGGAACGGCGCACGGACAAGACGATCACCAGCGAGGCGGCGCTGCGCGCCGAACTGGCCGGCGTGCGCGCCCGCGGGTACGCGATCACCGACGAGGAACTCGAGCCGGGCCTGATCGCGGTGGCAGCGCCCGTCCACGGCGTCGACGGCGCGGTGGTGGCGGCGCTCTCGGTGTCGGCCCCGACGACCAGGATGACCAGGGACCGCCTGACCGCCGCCGCCGGGCACTGCACCCAGGAGGCCGCGGGCCTGTCCGCGGTGCTCGGCTACCGGCAGCGAGCGGCCCGGCAGAACCGGAAGGCGGGTGCGGCATGACGCGCGAGGAGTTGCTCGGGCAGCTCTACGACCAGACCCTGGTCGGCAACGCGCCCGCGGTCCTGGACCTCACCAATCAGGGCCTGGGCCTGGGCTTCGGCCCGGAGGAACTGCTCTACGAGGCGCTCATCCCGTCGCTGGAAGAAGTGGGCGCCAGGTTCGAGCGCGGCGACTTCTTCGTGCCCGAGATGCTCATCGCCGGCAAGGCGATGGCCGGGGCGCTGGAGATCCTGCGCCCGCTGCTCGCCGAGACCGGTGCCCAGACGATCGGGACGGTGGTGATGGGAACGGTCAAGGGCGACGTGCACGACATCGGCAAGAACCTGGTCAACATCATGTTCGAGGGCGCCGGTTTCCAGGTCATCGACCTGGGCGTGCAGGTCGCGCCGGAGAGGTTCGTCGACGCGGTGCGCGAGCACAAGCCCGACATCGTCGGGTTCTCCGCGTTCTTGACCACGACGATGCCGATGTTCAAGGCCAACATCAACGCGCTGCAGAAGTCCGGCCTGCGCGACCAGGTCATCGTCATGGTCGGCGGCGCGCCGGTCACGCAGGAGTACGCCGACGTCGTGGGGGCGGACGGGTACGCCGCGGACGCGTCCGCGGCCGTGGTCCGGGCCAAGGAGCTGCTGCACCGCCGACGCGCCGTGCCCTCCGCGGTAGCCGGCGCCTGACGAGCAAGGGAAACAAGACCAGTGCACACCATCTTGTCCTCGGCGACCAAGACGGTCCGCATCGGCGACGACCAGCCGTTCGCCATCATCGGCGAGCGGATCAACCCGACCGGCAGGAAGATCTTCCAGCTGCAGCTGCGCAACGGCGACCTGTCCCGGGTCGGGATCGACGTCAAGGAGCAGGTCGACGGCGGGGCCATGCTGCTCGACGTGAACATGGGCGCCCCGCTCGCCGACGAGGCCGCCCTGATGACCCGCGCGGTCACGCTGATCCAGGAGCTGACCGACCTGCCGCTGGTCATCGACTCCTCGATCATCGAGGTGCTCGAGGCCGGCCTGGCCGCGTACCACGGCAAGGCGCTGGTCAACTCGGTGACCGCCGAGGACGAGCGGCTGGAGGCGATCCTGCCGCTGGTGAAGAAGTACGGCGCCGCCGTGATCGGCCTGCCCAACGACGAGGAGGAAATCCCCGAGGAGCCGGCCAGGCGGGTCGAGCTGGCCCGCAAGCTCATCCACGTCGCCACCGAGAAGTACAAGATCGCGATCGAGGACATCGTCATCGACCCGCTGGCCATGCCGGTCGGCGCCGACACCCTGCATCCCGGCCGGACGCTGGAGACGATTGCCCTGCTCAAGGACGAGTTCGGGGTGAACACCACGCTGGGCGCCTCGAACGTGAGCTTCGGCATGCCGGACCGGCACGCGATCGGCGCGGCATTCCTGCCCATCGCCATCAGCCACGGGCTGACCAGCGCCATCATGGACGCGCGCTCGGCCCAGATCGTCCGTTCGGTCAAGGCCGCCGACCTGGTGCTCAACCGCGACGAGTGGGGCGCGAACTGGATCGCCGCGCACCGCGCCCAGCAGGCCAGGGAGCAGGCAGAGGCGCGAGCGCAGCAGGGTGCCCCGTGAGCGCCCCCGCGGCATTCCGGACGGCGCGCACATCCGGGGCTGCGCAGTGACGGTAACCGATGACGTAACACCCGGGCCCGTTCGGGTCAATCTGACCTTCAACGAGCGCCCGGTGCGGGTCCCGTACGGCGTGACCCTGTTCGACGCGGCCAGCTGGAACGGCATCGCGATCGACTCGACCTGCGGCGGCCACGGCACGTGCAAGAAGTGCCGGATCAGGATCGCGGACGACCCGCCCGTGCCGACCAGCCTGGACATCAGGGCCTACACCAGCCAGGAGCTGAAGGAGGGCTGGCGGCTGGCCTGCCGCACCCCGGCCACGCGCGATACCCGGGTCGAGGTGCCGCCGCTGACCACCCGCCCGAAGGCCGCCACGGTCGGCGTCGGCCGGCAGGTCATCCTGCGCCCGGCGGTGCAGAAGCGGTACCTGGACCTCGCCGAGCCGAGCCTGGCCGACCAGGCCAGCGACCTGGAGCGGGTGCTGGCCCAGCTCGAGGACCTCGAGCCGAGAGCCGAGCTGTCCGTGCTCAAGACCCTCGGGCAGACGCTGCGCGCGGCCGACTACAAGGTCACCGCGGTGGTCGTGGACGACGTGCTGATCGCGGTCGAGCCCGGCGACACCACCGCGCGCCGGTTCGGCCTCGCCTTCGACCTCGGCACCACCACGGTGGTGGCGACGCTGCTGGACCTGTCCACCGGCACCCCCGTCGCGGTGGAGTCCGCGCTGAACAAGCAGCAGCCGTTCGGCGCCGACGTGATCACCAGGATCAGCGCCACCATGATGGACGCCGGCGCCCTGGACAAGCTGCAGCAGCTCGCCGCCGAAACCCTCGCCGAACTCGCCCGGGCGGCCTGCGCGGCGGGCGGCGTCCAGCCGGACGAGGTGTACGAGGTCGCGCTGGCCGGCAACGCCACCATGACCCACCTGGTCCTCGGCATCGACCCCGAGCCGCTCGGCATGGCGCCGTTCATCTTGTCCACCCGGCTGTTCCCCGAGGTGCTCGCGGCCGACCTGGGCCTGGCGGGCGCCGTCCATCCCCGCGCCCGCGCGGTGGTGTTCCCCGCCTTCGGCGCCTACGTGGGCGGCGACATCACGGCCGGGCTGCTGGCCAGCGGGATGGACCGGGACCCCAGGGTCCGGCTGTTCGTCGACATCGGCACCAACTGCGAGATCGTCCTCGGCAGCCGGGAGTGGCTGCTGGCCACCGCGGCGCCGGCCGGGCCCGCGTTCGAGGGCGCCGCGATCCGGTGCGGGATGCGCGCCGCCGAGGGCGCGATCGAGGTGGTCACGATGACCGCCGGCGACCTCAGCGTCAAGGTGATCGGCGACGCCGAACCGCAGGGGCTGTGCGGCTCTGGCCTGGTCGACGCGGTGACCGGGCTGGTCAGGGTCGGCCTGCTCGATTCCTCCGGCCGGTTCGTCAGCGAGGACGAGGCGCAGGCCAAGACCCCCGGCCTGGCCGGCCGGCTCACCACGATCGGCCAGGAGCGGGTGTTCGTGCTGCACTGGCGGGGCGCCGCCGAGGACAGCATCTACCTGTCCCAGCGCGACGTCCGCGAGCTGCAGTTCGCCAAGGCGGCGATCGCGACCGGCTGGCGGATCCTGCTCGAGGAGGCGGGCCTGGCCGAGGACGACGT
>JASIGD010000260.1 GCA_030045295.1 Streptosporangiaceae bacterium | reverse complement strand
GCGGCGTCACGGCCAGGACAGGAGAGCTTCTTCGAGCGCGCCGGGCTGCCGCACTACGAGCTCGGCCCGCTGGACGAGCAGGCGGCGAACACCCTGGTGACGTCCTGCTTCCCCGATCTCGCGCCGCGGGTCCGCCAGCGGGTGGTGGCGGAAGCTCAGGGGAATCCGCTGGCCCTGCTGGAGCTTCCCGCGGCGCTTCGGAAGCGGCGCGCAGCGCGCCGCTTCCGAAGCGCTGCCGATGGTCCTGCCGCTCAGCGGCCGCCTGCAGGCGGTATTCGCCTCCAGGATCTCGGATCTTCCCGAACGGACCAGGCGGCTGCTCCTGCTCGCGGCGCTGGAGGGTACCGGAGACCTGCGCATCGTGCAGGCGGCGGCCGGATCGCACGCGATCGACTCCCTCGCTCCGGCCGAGCAGGCCCGGCTGGTGCACGTCGACGATCGCACCGGCCGGCTGGTGTTCCGCCACCCCCTGACCCGGTCCGCGATCGTGGAGCAGTCCGCCAGCGTCGACCGGCGCCGGGCTCACCGGGCGCTGGCCGATCATCTTGCCGATCGGCCCGAACGGCGGGCATGGCACCTGGCCGCCGCGGCGGCCGGGCCTGATGAGGAGGCAGCGGGCCTGCTCGATCAGGTCGCGTACCACCTCAGGCGGCGCGGAGACGCCACCGGCGCGGTGACCGCGCTGATGCGTGCGGCCGATCTCAGCGCCGACGGCGCCAGCCGGAGCCGACGGCTCACCGCGGCCGCCAACGTCGGGGCGGCTGTGACGTTGGAGGTCAGCGCCGTCTCGCGGCTGTTGGCCGCCGCGCGCAGCGCCGATCCGGAGCCCGGAGATTCGCTGCCTGCCGCGGTGACGGCCGCCCATCTGCTGCTGAATGGCGACGGCGATATCGGCACCGTCCACCGGCTGCTCGTCGGGGCGATCGACGCCGAGGCCGAGTCCGCTCACGCCCGCGGCGACAGCGTCATCATCATCCAAGCCCTGCAGGCGCTCATGTCCGTGTGCTATAACGGCGGGCGCGCCGAGCTGTGGGCCGCCTTCGACGCGGCGGTCGGCCGGCTGGAGCCGCACATCCCGCCGGACCTGCTCCTGCTCAGCCGGACGATCGCCGATCCGGCCCGGACCGCCGTGCCGGTGCTCGGTGAGCTCGATACTGCCGTCGGTAGCCTGCTCGAGGAGCCGGATCACTGGCGCATTCTGACCATCAGCGCCGCGGCCCTCTTCCCCGACCGGCTGGCCGGCTGCCGGGAAGCCCTGCTGCGTGTGGTTCGCGACGGGCGGGCTGGCGGCGCCGTCGCGCCGCCGATCAGCGCGCTGACCAACTTGTCCGTCGATGACCTGATGGCCGGCCGGTGGGATGAAGCCCAGCAGCTGGCCGACGAGGGACTCGAGCTCGCCAATGCCAACAACTTCCGGCTGCTGACGTGGCTGTTTCATCATCGGAGAGCATTCATCGCCGCCGCACGTGGTGACCTGGACACGGCACAGGCGCTGGCGGACGAGATCATCCAGTGGGCCGCGCCCAGAGGAGTCGGCCAGGCTGAGGCGCACGCCCGTCACGTGCGTGTGCTCGCCGCCCTGGCGCAGGGCGACTTCGAGGACGCCTACCAGCACGCCGCCGCGATCAGCCCGCCGGGCGTCCTCGCCTCGCACGTCCCGCTCGCCTTGTGGGTAGCGATGGACCTGGTCGAGGCCGCCGTCCGGACCGGCCGACCCACGGAGGCAGCCGCCCACGTGACCGCCATCCGCGACGCAGGCATCGCCGCCCTCTCCCCGCGGCTGGCGTTGCTCGCCACGGCGTCGGAGGCGATCGCCGCCCGGGATGACATCGCCCCCGGGCTGTTCGAAAAGGCGCTTGCCGTCCCCGGCGCCGACCGCTTCCCCTTCGACGTGGGCCGGGTACGGCTTTGCTACGGCGAGCGGCTGCGCCGCGCCCGGGTTACCACCGAGGCGCGGGCCCAGCTCACGGCCGCGCTGGAGATCTTCGAAGGCCTGGGCGCCAGGCCGTGGGCCACCCGGGCCACCACCGAGCTGCGAGCAACCGGGCGCGCCCTCCGGCGAGACGGCGACCCGCTCACGCCGCAGGAACTGGAGATCGCCGAGCTCGCCGCCGCTGGCCTGAGCAACAAGCAAATCGGGCAGCGACTGTTCCTGTCACACCGGACTGTCGGGGCGCACCTGTACCAGATCTTCCCCAAACTCGGCGTCACATCCCGGGCCGCGCTGCGCGACGCGCTCGCCTCCCTGCCCCCAGAGCGCCCAGGCGAGGACCCCAGCCAGCCTTTAACCTCGGAGAACCGTCAGCGTGCCCGCAAGATCCCGAGGGTGCCAGCCCATCGCGGCCCGCGCGGGCGGCCGACTGGGTGCCCGCGTACGCCGCGATCCCAGGTGCCCGGCCCGCGGCGGGTGCCCTCTGGCTGGGCCAGGTCCTGGCCGCCCCCTATACGCGGCGTATCTCATGACCCGGACGTCCCGGCGCCCACAACCAGCGCGTCAAGACCGCCCCAGGCTGAAGGCCGGCGCCGCCCAGCCGGTTGGCTGCCGCCGCCAGGTCCCGCCCGCACGGCGTGGGCATCCGGCAGCCGACGGCCCGGCCCGTTCTTCTCCACAAACACCGTCGCCCAACGGCACAGATCACACCATTCGGGCGCAGCAAAGGTAGCGACGCAGGCGACCGGGTTGCCGCTCAGATCGGCAGCGATGCGCCCTCGGGCCATTCCCGGGACCGTCACGCGGAGCTACGAGTGCTATCTGGCTGGCGCGGGTGCTTCGAGCTGGCTGACCATCGG
>JASIGD010000259.1 GCA_030045295.1 Streptosporangiaceae bacterium | reverse complement strand
CGTGCGTTCTTCGGCTACCTCAAGCCCGGCCAGGACTGATCTTCTCAGGCCCGGTAGTCCTGCTGCGTCCGGGCGTACTCGGCGAAGGCGTCAAGCGCCTGCGGGTTGGCCATCGCGTTGCGGTTGGCGGCCTGGTCGGGCGCGGCCCCCAGCAGGATCTTGCGCACCGGCACTTCCATCTTCTTGCCGGTCAGGGTCGCGGGGATGGCGGCGACCTGGATGATCCGGTCGGGTACGTGCCGCGCGCTGTACTGGCTGCGCAGCCGGTCGGCGATCTTGCCGCGCAGCGCGTCGTCGAGGACGGCCCCGTCATCCAGCGTGACGAACAGCGGCATGAAGAACCCGCCGCCCGGCAGGTCGAGGTTGACGATGAGCGCGTCTGTGACCTCGTCGACCGACTCGAGCGCGGCGTAGATCTCCGCGGTGCCGATCCGGATGCCGTGCCGGTTCAAGGTGGCGTCGCTGCGGCCGAGCACGAAGCAGCCGCCGCGCTCGTTGACCTTGAAGAAGTCGCCCTGCCGCCAGACCCCGGGGAAGTCGGCGAAGTACGTCCGCAGGTACAGCTCGTTGCTGTCGTCGTTCCAGAGCCGGACCGGCATCGACGGCATCGGCTGGGTGATCACCATCTCGCCCACCTCGCCGGTGACCGGCTCGCCGCGCTCGTCGAACGCGTACGCGGCCACGCCGAGGTTGCGCGCCTGGTGCTCGCCCGCGTAGACCGGCAGGGTGGGCGCGCCGCCGGTGAACCCGCTGCAGACGTCGGTGCCGCCGCTGCCGACGTGCAGCCACAGGTCGGGCTTGACGTTGCGGTAGAACCACGCCCCGCACTCGGCCGACACCGGGGAGCCCGCCAGCATGACGGTGCTCAGCGCGGAAAGGTCGTGCTTCTCCCCGGGCACCACGCCCGCCCTCGACAGCATGTCGACGTAGCCCGGGCTGGCGCCGAACATCGTCACCTCCGCGCCCGCCGCCAGCTCCCACAGCACGTCCGGGCGCGGGTAGCCGGGGTGCCCGTCGTACAGCAGCGGCCTGACGCCCAGCAGCAGCGAGCTGACCAGGAAGTTCCACATCATCCAGCCGGTCGTGGTGTAGAAGAACAGCCGGTCACCCGCGCGCAGGTCCATGTTCAGCGTCTGCAGCTTCAGCTGCTCGATCAGGATCCCGCCGTGGCTGTGCGTGATCGCCTTCGGCAGCCCGGTGGTGCCCGACGAGAACAAGATCCACAGCGGGTGGCCGAACGGCACCTGCTCGAACCGGAACCCGGAGGCGGGCACCGGCGGGTGATCCATCAGCTCGTCCCAGGTCCGGACCCGGGCGGCGCGGGCGGTGCCCGGCGCCGCGAGCGGAACGCCCAGCGGCCCGGGGACCGCGATCACGTGCTCCAGGCCGGGAAGCATGCCGATGATCTGCTGCATCCCGGCGCTGCGGTCGTAGTCCCGGCCGCCGTACCGGTAGCTGTCCACGCAGAACAAGACCCTGGGTGACAGCTGCCCGAACCTGTCGCTGACGCCGCGCCAGCCGAAATCAGGCGAGCAGCTGGTCCAGACCGCGCCGATGCTGGTGGTGGCCAGCATCGCGATCACCGACTGCGGGACGTTCGGCATGCAGGACGCGACCCGGTCGCCGGGACGGACGCCCAGGCTGCGCAGCTGGGTCGCGAGCACGCGCACGCCGTTCGCCAGGTCCGGCCAGGATAGGCCGGCCAGCGCGGTGGTTTCCGACTGGTGGTACAGGGCGTCCTGGCCGGGCCGCTCGTTCCGCAGCACGTGCTGCGCGTAGTTCAGCGTCGACCCGGGGAACCAGTCGGCGCCGGGCATGGTCCTGGCGCCGAGGACCGCCGCGGGCGGGGCCGAAGCCTGGATGCCGCAATAGTCCCAGACCGCCTGCCAGAAGCCGTCGAGGTCAGTCACTGACCAGCGCCAGAGCTCGTGATAGTCACCGAAGTGACGCCCGCGGTCGCCGAGCCACCGGCTGAACGCGGTGACGTTGGCGCGCCGCACGCGGTCAGGTCCCGGCGTCCACAGCAAGTCACCCTCGCGGACCTGGACCCCTTGACGTCGCGGCTCCACACCGCAGACGGTGCCACAGCGTGGCCGCGGCTGGCAATGTGCTTGCCCCACAAATGCCCGCCGGCGAAATGCGCGTGCTGGCCAGCGGCGGGCCGGCCCGGGCAAATCGGCCGGGCAGCGGGCAAACCCGGCGTATAGGGTGTGTCAATGGCCGGCCTGGACCTTTCCGCCCTGCTTGGGATCGACGTGCACGTGCACGTCGAGGCGGACGGGCACGGGCGGCTGTCCCTCGACGATGAGCTGCTCGCCGCCTCGGCGCGGTACTTCAAGGCCGTGGGCGACCGCGCGCCGACGGTGGAGCAGATCGCCGACTACTACCGGCCGCGCCAGCTGGCGGCCGTCGTGTTCACCGTGGACGCCGGGACCGCGACCGGGCATCCCGGGCTGTCCAGCGAGGAGATCGCCGACCGGGCCGCCGCCCACGCCGACGTGCTCATCCCGTTCGGCTCGGTCGATCCGCACGACGGGCAGCAGGCGGTCCGCCGGGCCAGGCGGCTGATCAGCGATCATGGCGTGCGCGGGTTCAAGTTCCACCCCAGCTTGCAGGGCTTCTCACCGGACGACCGGCGGTATTACCCGCTGTACGCGGTGATCGAGGAGGCGGGCTTGCCGGCGCTGTTCCATACGGGGCAGACGGGCATCGGGGCCGGCCTGCCCGGCGGCCGCGGGATCAAGCTGCGGCTGTCCAACCCGATGCTGCTCGATGACGTGGCCGCGGACTTCCCCGGCCTGACGGTGATCCTCGCGCACCCGTCGGTGCCCTGGCAGGACGAGGCGATCTCCATCGCCACCCACAAGGCCAACGTCTACATCGACCTGTCGGGCTGGTCGCCCAAGTACTTCCCGCCGCCGCTGGTCCGCGCGGCCGGCTCGTACCTGCAGGACAAGATGCTGTTCGGCACCGATTACCCGCTGCTCACCCCGGAACGCTGGCTGCGCGAGTTCGAGCTGCTCGACATCAAGCCCGAGGTGCGTCCCAAGATCCTCAAGCACAACGCGGCGCGCCTGCTCGGCCTGGCTGGCTGACGTCAGCGTCGCCTCAGCCGGCCGAACCACCGCCCGTTCGGGACAAAAATCTTGTATCCGAACGGGCCGTGGTGCTCGTGCCCGGCCCGCGTCACCCGCCCCGGGCGCGCGCGGGTCCGAGGCTCGGCGGACCCGTATTGCGGTTCAGCTACGAATCGGCACCAACTGGTCTATGGGGCTTGCCCACCATCCGGGACCAGCCCTTGAATGAGGGTT
>JASIGD010000258.1 GCA_030045295.1 Streptosporangiaceae bacterium | reverse complement strand
GCTACGCGGTACGCTCCGACGTCGGCCTGCTCCGTGAGGGGAACGAGGACTCGGCGTACGCGGGGCCGCGCCTGCTCGCGGTGGCGGACGGTATGGGCGGGCATGCGGCCGGTGAGGTGGCCAGCTCGCTGACGATCGCGTCCATGGCGGAGCTTGATTCCCAGCAGCCCGGCGACGACATGCTGGAGGCCCTGTCCGCCGCGGTCTCCATCGCCAACGCCAGGCTGCAGGAGAAGATCCTGGCCAACCCCGCCGTCGAGGGCATGGGAACCACGCTGACCGCGCTGCTGTGGTCCGACGGGCGCGCCGCCGTGTGCCATATCGGCGATTCGCGCGGCTACCTGCTGCGGGACGGCGAGCTGTACCAGATCACTCACGACCACACGCTGGTGCAGTCGCTGGTCGACGAGGGCAGGATCAGCGCCGACGACGTCTCGACCCACCCGCAGCGGTCGCTGCTGCTGCGGGCGCTGGACGGCAGGTCGGCCGCCGAGCCCGACCTGTCGGTTCATGAAAGCCTGGCCGGCGACCGTTACCTGCTCTGCTCGGACGGGCTGTCCGGCGTGGTCAGCGACGAGACGCTGCGCGAGGTGCTGACGACGATCGTCGATCTCGACGGCGCCACCCGCGAGCTGATCGAGCTCGCGATCGCCGGCGGCGGCCCGGACAACATCACGTGCATCGTGGCGGACGTGGTGGACACGACCACGACGCGGCTCGCGCCGACGACCACCCCGGTGCTGGCCGGGGCGGCCGCGAGCGCCGACGATCTCGGCTGGGCGGGCGGCACTGGTCCGTTGGGTCCCTTCGACCCGTTCGGCGGCCTCGAGGACCATTCGCGGGCCGCGCGGACCGCCCCGCAGCCGATCTTGACCGGCGACGAGGACCCGCGGGTCCCGGGCGATCCAGGGTCTGTCGCGCTCGCGATGGCGAACGAGAACGGCAACGGCTCGCTGGCGGTGCGCCGGCACGGCCACCGTGCGCGGCCAGGGGGAGGCCAGGACGCTCCGGAATCATCCGGCTCAAGGGGTCGGCGCCGCTGGCCGATCGTCACCACCGCGCTGGCGGTGCTCCTGGCCGTCCTGCTCGGCGGCGGCTACATTGCCTGGCGCTGGAGCCAGGACCAGTACTACGTGGCGGCGGACAGCAAGGGCCAGGTCGTCATCTACCGCGGCATCAACCAGCGCATCGCGGGGATCGACCTGTCCAGCCCGTACGAGCTGACCGGGATCCCGCTGGCCCAGGTGCCGTCGAACTACCAGCAGGCGGTGAAGACCGCCTACGGCACGGGCAGCCTGACTCAGGTCCGGCAGATCGTGGCGAACGTGGCCGCCGCCGTCAAGCAGTGCCAGCAGCAGTACGCGGCCCTGCAGAGCTGGGCGACAGCGGAAGACAAATACCAGGCTGCGATAGCTCAGGCTAAGGATCTGCGGAAACCCACGAGCAGCATCGCCAAGCCCGGCGCGCAGCCGCCCGCCGCAGGCGCCATGTGCCCGCCGTCCCAGGAGTTCGGCATCCCGGCCAGTGCCCTGGCCCCGGCTCCGGCGGGGCATTCCTGATGAGGCCCGCGGATCCCCGGGACCTCGTGAGGCCCCGGTGAGCAGCATCACCGCCCCGTCGCCGGCGCTGGATCCGGACTACCCGCCGATCCCGGTGGCGCGGGGCCGGCGGCGCACCGAGCTGATCATGCTGATCTTCGTCTTCGCGCTCGTCGCCTTCGCCTTCGCGAACGTCGACTTCAGCCTCAAGGGCAAGCTCACGTCGTCGCTGGCGGAATACATGGCCGCCTTCGTCGTCATCATGCTGGCCGGGCACCTGGCGGTGCGAAGGCTCGCCCCGTGGTCGGACCCGCTGCTGCTTCCGCTCGCGGCCTTGCTCAACGGCCTCGGCGTCGTGATGACGTACCGGCTGGCGGAGCAGGGAAACCTGCTCACGACGCCGCTGAGCCCGTCCGCGACGGGTATCCAGATCCTCTATACCGCCGTCGGCATCGGGTGCTTCGTGGCGGTGCTGGCCCTGGTCCGCGAGCCGCGCACGCTGCAGCGCTACACCTACACGCTCGGCGCCATCGGGCTGCTGCTGCTCGCGCTGCCCGCCCTGCTGCCGTCGTCGATCAGCGAGGTGGCCGGCACCGGCGCCAAGATCCAGATCAGGCTGGGCACGTTCACCGTCCAGCCGGAGGAGTTCGCCAAGCTGGCGCTGGCCGTCTCGTTCGCCGGCTACCTGGTGGCCAAGCGGGACGTGCTGGCCCTGGCCGGGCGCCGGGTGCTCGGCATCGACCTGCCGCGGGCGCGCGACCTCGGCCCGATCCTGGTCATCTGGGCGGCCAGCCTGCTGCTGCTGGTCTTCGAGAGCGACGTGGGGACCAGCGCGGTGTTCATGGGCCTGTTCGTGGCGATGCTGTATATCGCCACGTCCCGGACGTCCTGGCTGCTGCTCGGCTTCGTCATGTTCGTGGCGGGCGCGTTCGCGGCGAGCAAGCTGTTCGCCCACGTCGGCGAGCGGTTCGACGTCTGGCTGCACCCGTTCGCCGGCAGCAACCCGGAGGGCAGCGCCTACCAGCCCCTCCAGGGCCTGTACGGGATGGCGAGCGGCGGGCTGCTCGGCAAGGGCCTCGGCGGGGGCCAGCCGTACATCACGCCGCTGGTCCAAAGCGACATGGTGTTCACCGCGTTCGGCGAGGAACTCGGCCTGGCCGGGCTCATGGCCCTCCTGCTGGTCTACGGGCTGATCGTGGAGCGCGGGCTGCGGGCGGCGATATCGGTCAAGGACCCGTTCTCCAAGCTGCTCGCGGGCGGCCTGTCGTTCATGCTCGCGCTGCAGGTCTTCGTGATCGTCGGCGGCGTGACCAGGCTCATCCCGCTGACCGGCATCACCACTCCGTTCCTGTCCCAGGGCGGATCCTCGCTGGTGGCGAGCTGGATACTGATCGCCTTGCTGACCCGGGTCAGCGATGCCGCCCGCCGCCCGCCGCCGCGGCCGATACAGGAGGAGGGGCTGACGCAGGTGGTGTCGCTGAAATGAACCGGGCGCTGCGCCGGATATCCATCGCCGTCCTGGTGATGTTCGTGCTGCTGCTGGTGAACATCAACTACCTGCAGGGCTTCGAGCCGGCCAGCCTGGCCACCAAGCCGGGCAACGCCCGCGCCTTCGAGGCGCAGTTCCAGTACCAGCGCGGCAGCATCAGCACCGCTGACGGGGTGACGATCGCCGAGTCGGTGCCGAGCAACGACATCTACAAGTACAAGCGCGTCTATCCCCACGGCCCTGAATACGCTCCGGTCACCGGCTACGACACCCTGTACAGCCAGAGCGGCCTGGAGTATTACGAGAACTCGGTGCTGAACGGCAGTGACTCTTCGCTGGCGGTCCGGAACTTCATCGACCTGCTCACCGGCAAGCCGCGCAAGGGCGCCGACGTCACGGTCACGATCAACTCCAAGGCCCAGAACGCGGCCTGGACCGCGCTCGAGACGATGACGGGAGGCAAACCGGGCGGGGTGGTGGCCCTCAATCCGCAGACCGGCGCCATCCTGGCCATGGCGTCGTACCCGAGCTACGACCCCAACGTGCTGGCCACCCACAACGGCAACCAGCTCAACGCGGTCGACAAGGCCCTGCTCACCCAGCCCGGCAACCCGCTGCTGAACCGCGCCATCAACTACACCTGGCCGCCCGGGTCAACGTTCAAGATCGTGACCAGCTCCTCGTACCTGACCCAGAACCCGAGCAGTACGCCGCAGACCAACGTCTACTCGCCGACGGTGCTGAAGCTGCCGCAGACGACGCACGTCCTGACCAACAACGACGGCGAGGCCTGCGGGGACGGCAGCGGCCAGGTGGCCCTGCTCTACGCCTTCGCGCAGTCATGCGACACCACCTTCGGCGCCCTCGGCATGAACCTCGGCGGGCCGACGCTCAACAACATGGCCGAGGCCTTCGGGATGAACAGCACCAGCCTGAAGATACCGATGCCGGTGTCGCGGAGTAACTACGTCATCCCGGCCAGCAAGGCGCTGACCGCGTTCTCGGCGATCGGCCAGTACAGCGACACCGTGACGCCGATGCAGGAGGCCATGTTCGCCGCGGCCATCGCCAACGGCGGCAAGCTGATGACGCCGTACCTGGTCCAGCAGGTCACGGCCAGCGACCTGAGCACGGTGCAGCGGGCGACGCCGACGCAGCTGAGCCAGGCCGTCTCCCCGTCCGTTGCCGCGGACGTGGGACAGATGATGCTCGCCGTGGTGCAGAGCCCCGAGGGCACGGCGGCCGCCTTCAACACCGCCGCCGTGGGCTTCACGATGGCCGGCAAGACCGGGACCGCCCAGAACGGCGCGAACAACACCGGGCTGGACGATGCGGTCTTCACCTGCTTCGCGCCCTACGACAACCCGCAGATCGCCGTCGGCGTCATAATTCAAGGCGGCGGTTACGGTGCCACCGCGGCCGCACCCATCGCCGTGCAGGTCATCAAGGCATACCTGGCAACCCTGGGGAAATAAGGTGACCGATTACCTGCTGGCTGGCCGCTACCGGCTGACCGGCCGTATCGCGGTCGGCGGCATGGGCGAGGTCTGGCGCGGCGAGGATGTGCTGCTCAACCGCGAGGTCGCGGTGAAGCTGCTCCCTACCGGGCGGGCCGGCGACGAGGCGTTCCTGGCCAGGTTCCGCGCCGAGGCGCGGTACGCGGCCAGCCTGTCGCACCCGGGCATCGCCCGGGTCTACGACTACGGCGAGTCCGCCGAATTCGG
>JASIGD010000257.1 GCA_030045295.1 Streptosporangiaceae bacterium | reverse complement strand
TCTAGATGCCAGCGCAATTCGGGCGCGATCTCCCGGGGAAGGACACGACCCGGCAACCAGCGCGATTTGGGCTCGGCATCAAGGCGGCCCGCCTGCGGCGCGCCGCTGACCGACGTCAGCGGCGGGCTCTGCGTTAGGGACGCGCCGCCCGCCGCACGGCCCGCTCACTGTCGTGCCCTATCCGGGCCAAAAACGAGTAGATCAAGGCGGGTGGGACAGTCAAAGTGACGGTATGCGCATCACGTTCCGGCGGTTCCCTAGCGGGGTGGACTCGTACTCGGAGATCGAGCGGGACGACGGGGCGGTCTTCCGGATGGCGGAGTTCACCCGGGGCGGGGCGCGGCTCCCGCATGACCTGCGCCACTTGGTCGTGGAGCTTGAGCTGGGCGTCACCGACGGGATCTGGGGCACCATTGCCGACGGCGGGATGTACACCAGCATGCGCTTCGCCGGTGGCCACCGCCTGCCGCACGATGCGGCCCGCAAGTCCGACGCGCTGAAGAAGGCCCGCCGCCACCGCATCGGCCGGGCCGAGCTCTTCGCCAACCTCGCAGAGTCCATCGCCGCCCTGGGCTCACCGACGGATGCGCAGGTCAAGGAAATCATCCGGCGGCACCTCGCGGTCGTGCCGCTGTCGGAGCCCGGTCAGGACCCGGCGCGCGTCGTCGAACTCCCGCCCTCGGCCGCCCTCGTCGTGGCGGCGGCCGCCCTGCGTGCGGCTGCGGAGAGGTGGGCCGCCCTCCCGGTAGGAGCCGAGCTCTCCTACGAGTGGACGCCCCGACGGTCCCCCGCCGCGCAGCAGGCTCCGGCGACAGCGCCCGCGCGTCCCCGCCGTGAGGGCAGGAAGGGCCCCGCGAAGGCCGGGGACCGCCACGGCCGGCGCCGCCGGGACCCTAAGTGGGTCCGCCCGTAGGTAGCGGTCCGCGGCCGCTGGCCCTTGATGCTACGCACGAGCTGGGTGGTTGTCCGGCTGACCAGGTGACAGCCGACCCAGATCCGGGCTGTCGTCCCGGCCCGGTGCGGTCCCATCCAGAACTGCCGGTGGCACACGATCATGTTCCCGCTGGGCGACCTCACCCGGTCGAACTCGACCGGCCCGCCACCCCACGCCGAACCCTTTGCGGTGCTGGACGGCGCATAAATTGTCCATACGCGCCAGCTCGCTGGGTTGCGGAGCGCAGACGAGGCATGGGCCACCTCTTGGTGCGCGAAACCTGCCCTGCGGAGCACCGGCAGACCATGTTCCACGAGCCGTCGCACGACGTCAGGCATCACCGGGCAAACCCGTGTTAGACGCGGCCCGCCGCTCACCCTCTCGCCGTTCCCTGCTTCGCCGGAAGGCAACGAGACCCCCGAGACCACCTATGCCCGTCAGAAAGCCTCCAATTGGCCCGAGCCAGGCGGCCCAAGAGGGCAAGCCTCCGCCTCCGCCGTTGACGCTAACGGCAATAACTGAAGGAAGAATCACTTCCACTGGCGTTGGAGCAGCAGCCTGTGTTCCGGGACTCGCGATTCCAGTTGTGGTTGATGTTGAGGAGGGACTTTGCGTCGTGACCGTTGAGCTCGAACTGGCATGACTCGGCGGCCGGGCTGCGCTGATCACAAGAGTGGTTAGAATCACACCTATCACTGCCACGATGATCGCCGCAAACCCGGCGATCCACCCCGACCACTCCGTATAAGTATCTGAGTGGCGTGAGGGTCCCGGCGAGGAGGATGGCGGCACAAAATAACCCTAGCCTCCGGACCGCGATTAATCATGGCAGCCGTAGCGTCTGGATTTAGCTGCGGATAAGCGGCTAGCGTTCGAGTCCCTCCGGGCGTGCCCGGCTGGCTGACGAGACTTACGCGGTACGCATCCTGGCGCCTTGGCCGATGACCACACGCGCGCGCGACGCCGCCGGGCCGCTACGGCCTTACACCGCGCAGATCTAAGGGCTCATACGGCATCAGGCGTGGTGCTGCGGGGCAGGCGTCAGCGCTGGTGGAAGTCGCCGGCTCGTGGCCACCGTCCACAGGCAGCTCGGCATGCGTCGCATCGGCCGGGGTCCTACTAGGCGACGACGGACGGGGCAGCATCCGTGTCATGCTGGCGGGGGTGCACGGTTCTTGCCTGGAAATTCGATGAGCTTGCTACCTGCTGAGGTGTTCCGGCTGCGTCAGGCCAGAAGCGCTGGCCAGCCTCGGCACGCTCATCGGCAGCACAGAACCGGCTGCCACTGCCTGACCGGGGCTTGTTCCGGGTTCCCGGTGAACGCGCGGTCAGCTGAGCAGGTGAGTCCCGGCGGGGCCGGTGACCTGCTGGAGCATGGTCTGGGCGAGCTGCTGGATCTGGGGTGGCAGGGGCACGTAGCCGTTCGCGGCGGCGTAGGACTGCCCGTCGTGGGTGAGCCAGTCGAGCATGGCGACCAGGGCCTGGCCGGTGGCCTGGCTGGCCTGGCGGGTGTAGACCAGCGCCCAGCTGTACCCGCTGATCGGGTAACTGGTCGCGCCGGGCTGGTTGACGATGGAGAAGTCGGTGGGGGTGATGGCGGGCTTCTGCGCGGCGTCGGCGGCGACAGTCTGGGCGGACGGGAGCACGTAGGCCCCGGCCTGGTTGCGGATCGCGGCGAACGGCAGCGTCAGGCCCTGGTCGTAGGCCTCCTCGATGTAGCCGATGGAGAACGGGGTACGGTCCACCTCAGTGGCTACCCCGGCATTGCCCTCGTCTCCTTCCCCGACCGGCCAGTCGGGCGTCTTGCTGGCGCCGACCCTGGCCGCCCAGGCCGGGTCGACGCTGGACAGGTAGTTGGTGAAGATGTAGGTGGTACCGCTGCCGTCGGAACGGTGCACGACGGTGATCCGCGCGTCCGGGAGGGACAGGCCCGGATTGAGCACGGTGATCGCGGGGGCGTTCCAGCGGGTGATCTGCCCGAGGTAGATCCCGGCGAGTACCGGGCCGGTCAGGTGCAACCGGGCGCCGGCCGGGAGGGGCAGGTTGTAGGCGATACCTTCGCCGCCCAGGTCAACCGGGACCTGGGTGATGGGCCCGCCTTTGGCGGCGGCTAGCTCGCTGGCGGTCATCGGTACGTCGGAGGCGCCGAAGTCGACCTGATCCGCGCTGATCGCGGCGATGCCCGCGCTGCTGCCCACCGCGGAATAGCCGATCGTCACGCCGGGGTGCTGCCGCTGGTACTGGGCGAAGGCGACGGCGAAGAACGGCTCGTCGAACGTCGACCCGGACCCGGAGAGGGTGGGCGGGTGGCTGCTGGGGCCGATGCTGGTCGTGGCCACCGCCGCCGCCGAATTATTATTCACGGTCGCCGAGCTGGAGCAAGCCCCGACGGCGAGGACGAGGATCAAGGCGGCGGCCGCGATGACCAGGTAGGTTGAGCGGCGGGGCCGGAGGCCGGGCCGAGCGAGATGCCCTGACATGGGTGGTCCTCTGGGTGAGAATCTAGAGGGGGGTTAGCGCGGCTGGACGGCCCGGACCCAGGCCTGGGCGCCCATCTGGACCGCATCCCACGGACTGCCCAGCGGCGGGGTATAGGACAGGTCCAGGTCGCTGACCGCGTCAACGGTCATGGCGCTGAAGATTGCCGCGGCGGCAATGTCGATCCGCTTGGCGATCTCGGCGTGCTTGTGGCCGAACAGCTGCAGGCCCAGCAGCCGTCCGGTACCCCGGTCGCCGGTCACCCGCATCGTGATGCGGTGGCTGCCGGGGTAGTAAGCCTTGTGATCATCGGCGGCGGACCCGACCGTGACCGGGTCGAACCCGGCCTCCCGGGCTTCGTGACCGCGGAGCCCGGTACGGGCGGCGGCCTGGTCGAAGATCTTCACCACCTGGGTGCCCAGGCTCCCGGCGAACTGCCGGCTCCCGCCCAGCGCGTTCTCCCCGGCGACCCGGCCCTGCTTGTGCGCGGTGGTACCCAGCGGCAGGTACGTCACGCCGAGCAGCCGGTGGTGGGTGACCACGCAGTCCCCAGCCGCGAACACATCCGGCAGGCCGGTCCGCATTCCGGGATCTACGGCGATCGCGCCTTTGACCCCCAGGGTGGCACCGGCCCCGGCGGCCAGGGTGGTCTCGGGCCGCACCCCGACAACGACCAGGACCATGTCGGCAGCGCGGGTCACAGCCCCGCCGTCAGCCGTGGTGGCCTGGACTTCCAGCCGCCCGGGACCGCCGGGCGGGGCCTTGCTGATCGCCTGGACGGTAGTGCCGGTCAGCACCTCCACACCGTGGCCTGCCAGGTCGGCGTGGACCAGCGCGCCCAGCTCCGGATCGACGGTGGGCAGCACCTCGGGCAGCTGCTCCATCTGCGTCACCCGCAGGCCCCGGACGGTCAGCGCGTCGGCCATCTCCAGGCCGATGTACCCGGCCCCGACGATGACCGCGCTCCGCGGCGCGGTCCGCTCCAGGGTCCGCATGACCGCAAAGGTGTCGCCCATCGAGTGCAGCAGGTGTACCCCATCGTCGGGACCCAGGGCGCCAGGCCCGGCCACACCCTTGACCGAGGGCCGGACCGGGACCGCGCCGGTGCCGATAATCAGCTTGTCGTAGCCGAGCAGTTCCTCCCCGCTTTCGGCCGAGGTGACT
>JASIGD010000256.1 GCA_030045295.1 Streptosporangiaceae bacterium | reverse complement strand
CACCCCGGCTGAGAGTGCGCGACCAGGCCGCGCTGCGCGCACAGTTCCCTGGCCAGTCGGCCGACGAGATCGCCGACGCGCTCATCGACGGCGCGGCTCGCGCGGCGGGCGCGGCGGGCGGAGCCGTCGGCGTGTGGGCGGCACTGCCCGTACCGCCCGCCTGGCCGGCCGAGATCGTGGCCGAGACCCTGCTCGTGGTGGGGATCGAGATCAAGCTTGTCGCGGAACTCCACGAAGCGTACGGCATGCCAGCCCCGGGAAACCTCGCGGAGCGAATGAGCGCCTATGTCGCGTCCTGGGCGCATCGCCGGGGTGTGTACATGATTCCCGGCGGCGTGGTGATCGCTGCCGGGTCCCCGCTGGCGCGGCAGATCCGCAGGCGGCTGGCCGCGCGGGCCGGCCGCAGCGCGTTCTCGCTCGGCCCGCTGCTCACCGGCGCCACCCTGGGCGCGGTCCTCAATAGCCGCGAAGCCCGCAGGCTCGGCCAGAACGTGCGCCGCGACCTGCGCCGCCACGTGCTCACCGGCTGGTGAGGTCGCGCCTCCGCGTCCTAAGGCTGGCCGGCGACGTTCTGCAGCCGCAGCTCGCCGTGGGCGATGAGCCTGCCTGATTCGTCGGTGATATCGACGCGCCAAAGCTGCTGCGTGCGCCCCTGGCTGAGCGCGGTGGCCTCGACGTTGACACGGCCGTCGGCGACCGAGCGCAAGAAGTGCGTGGTGTTGGTCAGCCCGACGGCGACCTGGCCCCGATCGCGCACCGCGATGCTGGCGCCGACGCTGGCCGCGCTCTCGATTGCGGTCGTATAGACGCCGCCGTGAACGATGCCCCACGGGGTGCGGTGCTCGGGGCTCAGGACGACGTGGCCGGTGACCCGGGTCGCGGTGACCTCGTCGAAGACGAGACCCGCCGCGCGCAAGAAGGCACCGGCATCGTCCAGCGAGGCGTCAAGCTTCGGGGCAGCCGCCGTGGCCCGGGTGGTGACCTGGCCCGGGTCAGCGCTCATCGCCGTTCCCTCCTGGTCGCGCGGACGTGCGTTCGCCGCTGCCCGGGCGCGGCTCGAAGACGAGGCACGTCGTCGTGCCGTGCGCGTACAGCGTCCCGTCAGGCCCGGTGATCTGGCCGGAAGCGGTAACCACGCGGCGCCCGGCGCTGATTACCTGGCCGGTTGCCACCACACTCGGCGTGCTCACGGTCAGCGCCTTGACCAGATTGACCTTCAGCTCGAGGGTCGTGTAGGCCTGACCACGGTCAAGGGTGGCGTGCACGGCGCAGCCCATGGCGGAGTCGAGCAGCGTGCAGAACACCCCACCGTGGACCGACCCGATGGGGTTGTACAGGTGCTCGCCGACGCCGAGGGAGAACGTAACCCGGCCCGGGTGGACCTCGACGATGTCCATTCCGAGCAGGGCGGCGATCGGCGGCGGCGCGATGCGTCCTGCGGCGATCGCTCGCAGGTAGTCCAGGCCGTTCGTATCCAGCGCCAGCGTGGCGCTGACCAGGGGATCGTCCCAGATCACATCGCGACGGCGCGTCGGCGCAGCCGCCGGCGCCGCCTCGCCGGTCACCTGCCTGCCCTCGCGAGCAGCGTAAGTCTTGTCACGGAACTTACTCTAGGATGGATGCGTTCTATTATGCAACCCTCTATGCTTAGCTCGTGCAACGAAAAAGCTTCGAGGACGTCAACTGCTCGGTCGCTCAGTGCCTCGACGTCGTGGGGGAGTGGTGGAGCCTGCTGATCGTCAGGGACGCGTTCCTCGGTGTGACTCGCTTCGGTGACTTCCAGTCTCGCCTGGACATCTCCCGCAACATCCTCACCCGGCGGCTGAACCACCTGGTCGACAACGGCATCCTCAAACGCGTCCCCTACTGCGGCCATCCGCCGCGCTATGAGTACCGGCTCACGAGCAGGGGTCGCGACCTGTGGCCCGTGGTGACGGCCATGCGCCAGTGGGGCGACCGCTGGGCGGCCCCCGAGGGCCCGCCGGTGGAGACCAGGCACGTTGCTTGCGGGCACATTGTCACGGCGGTGCCATCATGCTCGCACTGCGGCGAGCCGCTCGACGCGCGCTCGGTCACCGCCATTCCGGGACCCGGTGCATCCGCGGGCGACCTCGACCGTACCCGGCTAGCCGTCATCCCGTAGCTTCACCGCGGCCGCGGATGCGGCCGTGTAATGACCGACACCGCCGAACCGACTACCCTCTGGCTCATGGACGTGCCGATGTCGCTGCCTGAGTGGACGGTTCTCGTGCTGCTCAGTCAACGGCCCGCTCATGGGTTCGCCGTGTCGCAGCTGACCGAGGCCGACGGTGAGCTGGGCCGCATCTGGCGCATTCCCAGGCCCATCATCTACCGGGCGATCGGCCGGCTCGTTGAGGCCGGGCTCATTACGCCCGAGTCGGTCGAACCCGGCCTCGGTCCTCAGCGAACCATCTACACCGTCACCGCGCAGGGCCGCAAGGAAGCGGACCACTGGCTGAGCACGCCGGTGGAGCACATCCGGGACATCCGGTCGCACCTCCTGCTCAAGCTGGCCCTGCTGTACCGCGCCGGATCCGATCCCGCCGACCTGCTCCAGCGCCAGAGAGCCGCCCTAGACCCGATCGCGAGGGCCATGCAGGCCGAGCAGGCTGAGCTCGACGGCTTCGACGCGATCCTGCTGGCCTGGCGCCGGGCGACGACAGCGGCCGCTCTCGGCTTCCTCGATCAGATCATGCCGGCCGCCGGGGCCGGACTGCGGTAAAGGCCACGCCTGACTGGGCGCCTTGAACCGCGGGATCTGCATGAACTCGCGCATCCACGCCGGGTGGTCGGGCGGTCACCGCGTCGTCTTGTCGGTGTTATACACCCCGGCCCGTCGGCGTCTGGCCGCCGGTCATACCAGACGTGCCGTATCGCGTCGAGCTTCAGGAACCGCCGACTGCGACCAGACCGACACGGCCTCCCTGTCGGTCTCCACCCGGCAGGCGGTACCGACGCTAAGGTCAGGCGCCTCGAGAGTCCGGGTCCGGAGCTCGATACCGGAGGGCAACACCACCACCACCTCGACGGTGCGGCCTAGGTCGACGACGTCGGTCACCCGCCCCAGGCCGAGGTCGACGGCCGACCCGTTGCCGTCCGACGGCGACGGTCCCGGGCGGAGCCTGAGGGCTTCGGGCGGCACCTGCCACAGCAGCCGAGCGCCGGCCGGCAGACCCGTAGCGAGGCCGACGGGGGCGCCGCTGCCTGGCACGCCCGGGCCGCCGTCCTGGCCGGCGAGCAATATGCCGTCGGCACCAGCCACGCCCTCGAAGAGGTTGTCGATGCCGAGCAGGCGACCGATCTCGGCCGAGGCGGGACGCTGGTACACCTCGCGGCAGCTCCCGGACTGGAGCACCTGCCCGTCGCTCAAGACGATGATTTCGTCGGCCAGCATCGCCGCCTCCTCCGGGTCGTGGGTCACGACGACCGTGGAGAGGTTGACTTCGCGCTGGAGCCGTCGCAACTCCCGCCGCAGCTCGGCCCGCACCGGGGCGTCCAGCGCAGAGAACGGCTCGTCGAGCAGCACCACCCGAGGATCCCCGGCGAGCGCCCGGGCCAGGCTGGCCCGCTGGCGTTGCCCCCCGGAGAGTTGCTCCGGCAGACGGTCGAGGAGGCCGTCAAGGTGGAGTATCTCCAGCCACCAGGCGGCCCGGGCCGGGATCGCGTGGACGCCGAAGACCGCCTGTTGCCAGACCGTGCGCCCGGGGAGCAGGCCGAAGCCCTGGGGGACGTAGCCGAGCCGGCGCCGCTCGGTCGCGGTGCGGCTGACGTCGACGCCACCGTAGGTGACGGTCCCGGCGTCGGGCCCGAGCAGCCCGGCGAGGGCCCGCAGCGTGACCGACTTGCCTGAGCCTGACGGCCCGACGATCGCCAGCCGGTGGCAGTCCTCGGGGTGCGCCACCCGCAGGCGGAACGTGCCCACGGCGACGTCGATGTCGAAGCCCACCGGCGTCGGCGGCGTCGACACGGGAGCGTCCGGCGCCGGGATCGGCCGGTGCCGGACGTGGGCCGGGAGCCGGACGCGGACGGCGATGATCGCCAGCGCGGCGACGCCGAAGGCCAGGATCGTCGGGGCCTCGGCCAGCGACAGCGGCCCGGAGGAGAACAGGTTGTCGACGTAGACCGGGAGGCTGTAGGGGTGGTAGGCGAGGATCACGACTGTGCCGTACTCCCCGAAGGCCCGCAGCCACATGAGGATCATCCCGGTCCGGATGCCGTCCGCCGCGGCGGGCACGTCGACCCGCAGGAACCGGGCCAGCGGACCGTGGCCGAGGGTGGCGGCGACGTCGCCCAGGGACGGGTCGACAGCACGGAAGGCGCTGCGGGCCACGACGACCAGGAACGGTGTGGCCACGAACGACTGGGCGATGACGACCCCGTACATCGTCTGGGTGAGCCGCTGCCCCGACAGCTGGCCGAGGAACGTATACGGGCCGACGATGTAGATCAGCAGGATGCCGCTGATGAGGGGCGGCACGGCCAGCGGGAGCTGGACGACCACGTACACCACCGAGGACAGCCACCCCCGGCGGCGGGCCAGGACGTAGGCCAGCGGGATGCCGGCCACCATCCCGATCAGCAGCGCGATGGTGGCGCCCGCGACCGACACCCACAAGGCCGACCAGAGGCCGGGGACGCTCCAGCCTTCGTTCTGCCCGTCGAAGAGCCGGTAGAAGAACGCCCCGACCGGATAGGCCAGGTAAAGGACCAGCAGGGCGCCGAGCCAGCGGAGCGGGCGCGGCGACCTGCCAGTGGTCACGAGCCGATGACGCTGGTGAGCGCGCTCGGGACGCCGGACCCGGTCACCGTCGGCGGCGAGACGATGTTGAACTGGTCAGCCTTCATCTCGGCCTGACCGGTGGGGCCGAGGAGGAACTTGATGAAGGCCTCGGCCGCAGCCAGGTGGGGGGCCTTGTTGACGACCGTGATCGTGTAGTCGCCGGCGAGGTTGGTGCCGGTCAGCTTCACGAAGGGGCTGCCCTGGGAGTTGGCGTCGGCCTCGTACATGAACGCCGCGTCGAGCTGCCCGGTCTGGATGTCGGCCTCTTCGGGGTTCTCCGCGTACTCGTCCGACGTCTCAGTCGCGAGCGTCTTCAGCGCCGGGAGATGCTGCGCCGTCGCCGTCTCCTCGAGGGCTTCGGCGGCCAGCACCCCGCCGGGGTCCTGGGACGGGTTGGTCCGCCCGAGGCGGAACCCGGGCATCGTGATCACCTTGTACCACGGCATGGTCTGGAGGTCATGGGCGAACTTACTCTTGGGATAGTACCCGAGGACCTCCGGCGACGTGGCAAAGGCCGCGTACCACGAGACCCAGTCACCATTCGCGGCGCCCATGAGGGTGGTGTCATCCGACGGCGAGGCGCTGACGAAGACGTCGGCGACCGCGACCTTGTTCTTGATATCGGCCGCGAGGGTCCCCGACCCGTGCGAGGTGTCGACCAGCGTGTAGCCGGTCGCGGCGTGGAACGCCGGTCCTACCGTCTTGGTCATCAGGGTGTCGAGGGAGCCAGCGGAGAACACGAAGACGTCGCCGCTGGGCTTGGCGCTCGTGGTGGCAGACGCGGAGGTGGTCGAAGACGGAGAGCTGGAAGACGAGCTGCTGCAGCCAGCAGCGGCCAGACACGCGCAAGCTATGGCGAGCAGCGCGGCGACCGGCGCTCTTTTCTTAGCGAGAAGGATCATTCCCGAAATGTAGCCATTGTCAGTTGCGCGAAGCAAGGAATCGAGACATCAGCTGACCGGCTGGTAGTCATTTCGTTACCGAACGGCTACTGGCGGACGACCGGCGGGCAGTGGCAGCGGCCCAGGGGCCAGGCGGCCCGTGCCGCGGTCGCTGCGTGCGGGAGCGTCCTCCGGTGCTGCGCCGCTCGGGTTAGACCACGTCTCGTTCTTTAGAAATAAAAAAGAAGGCGGCGTGCTGTTCTCGTCCACAGCGGCCACCGATCGCCCACGGGGCGGCCGCACATGATCCGCCCGGTCTGCTAAGTGTTTAAGCATCAAAATAGAGAGGTGCGTCCATGTCCCGCAGAACCAGCCCTCCGTTCCGCGCCGACCACGTCGGCAGCCTGCTCCGCCCGCCGCGGCTGCATCAGGCGCGTGATGACTTTGCCGCGGGCCGGATCACCGCCGCTGAACTGCGCGCGGTGGA
>JASIGD010000255.1 GCA_030045295.1 Streptosporangiaceae bacterium | reverse complement strand
GTCTGCGTGCATGGCTCAGGCAGCCGCGGTGACCGTCTTGCGGCGGCCAGCCAGAGCCCGGTACGCGAGCACCGCGACTGCGGCTGCGAGCAGGGCGGCGCCGGCGGCGATCAAGGCGATCTGCCAGCCGGGCATCCCGCCCACCAGGACGGTACGGGTCACCGTGGTGGCGGGCTGGACTGGCGGTGCCGGCGCGAGGCCGCCGGTGATAATCGGTACGTCCGGGGGCGGGACTATCCGGGCGAAGGCGGGGGTGACGCCGAAGGCCACCAGGCCGGCGGCCAGGCCGGCCAGCACGGCGGCGATACGGCGGATGCGGCGGATGCGGCGGATGGGGTTCATGACGATCTCCTTTTCGCTCGTGGATGAGTTCAAGGCGACCGTATGGCGGCCGGCCCGCGTCCCGGATCGGGAGCCGGTACCCAGTTTCCCGGCGGTGCTCCCTATCTTTCCGCGGCGCCAGCCAGGCCGAGCCGGGCGGCATACGACGCGGCGACGTCCCGGGTGGGGGCATCCAGCTTCGCCAGCACGGCCGAGACGTGATGGTCGACGGTCTTGGCGGAGATGAACAGCTTGGCGGCGATCTGGGCGTTGGTGTGCCCGGCGCAGATCAGGTCGAGCACCTCACGCTCGCGGCGGGTCAGCCCCAGCGGATCGGCCCGGGCCGCGGTCCGCGGCCCGGCCGGGATCGACCGGATGCCCAGCTGGCGCATCTTGTGCCGGGTGATCCGCGCCGCAGCCAAGGCGCCCAGGCCGGTGAAGACCTTCAGCGCCTCCCGCAGCAGCCGCTCCTCGGCGCTGTCCTGCAGGGCCATCGCGGCCTCATACGGGCAGCCCAGCCTGGCCCACAGCCGGGCGGCTTGCTCCCAATCGCCTGCCGCCTGCCACCGGCAGGGCCCGGCCAGCTCACCGCGCGGCGGCCGCGGCGAACCGGTGCGCCGCAGCCAGACGGCGATCTGGCCGCGCTCCCATCCGTCCGAGTCGGCCTCTGCATCATCGGCCAGTTCGGCCTCATGTGCGGCCCGGTGCGGCTCGCCTTGCAGCCAGCAAACCTCGGCGCGGGCTAGCCGCACCGGGATGATCCACTGTGGCTCAGCGCAGGCGTCCGCGCGCGCCGCCGCTTCGTCGAGATACTCCCAGGCGCCCGGCTCGCCGCGCCTGGCCCCGATGACCCCGAGCACGTGCAGCGGGTGGAGCCGGTACAGCGAAGACCGGTCGGCGCTGGCCAGCAGCTCGGAGCTGAGCGTCACCGCCTCATCCCAGCCCCCGGTCCGCTCCAGGGCGACGGCCCGCTCCCCCCGCAGGAAGGCCGCGTACGAACCGAGATCGTGCTCGTCGCAGAAGACGACGCCGTCGGTGAAGTACCGCTCCGCCTCGGCGAATCGCCGCTGATCGGCGTAGCAGCAGTAGAGGTTCGCGAAGGCCCGGCCCGCCTCGCCGTCAAGACCCGCCGAGAGCGCGACCTCCAGCGCCAGGCGCAGGTACCCGGCCCACTCTCCGCCCATGCGAGCGACCGAGGAGCCCTGGGTGTTGAGCGCGTCGCTGAGCGCATTCAGCGCACGCAGCGGCTCGGCGATCACCTGCGCCCGCACCGCCAGCTCGATCGCCGCCTGATGCTCGCTGAAACACATCCGCATGCTGGCAAGGCGGGCATAGGCCCGCGCGAGCTCGACGGTGGGCCCGAGCGGTTCCAGGACCGTCACCGCCGCCTCGGCCGCGGCGACCGAATCGGGGCCCCGGCCAAGCTGCTGCAGCGCGTAGGACAGGGCCCGCAGCGTGCCGCCCTCGCGCAGACGGTCACCGGCCCGACGCCACAATCCCAGCGCCTGCTCGCCGGCATCCACGGCGCCCTGGTACCGGCCGACCAGTCTGAGCTCGAGGGCAAGGCCGTCATAAAGCCCGGCGGCCACGCCCGGGTCAGCGCCCGAGGCCCAGCGCAGGGCGCGCCCGAACTGCGCCGCCGCCTCCCGGTGTGCGCCCAGCTCAGCCGCCTGCCGCGCGGCGAGCGGCGCATGGCGCAACACGCCCGCCCGGTCGCCCGCTGCTTCGGCGTGAAACGCCAGCCGCGCGTCGTCGTCGCATCCCCGCACACCAAGAGCAGCCAGGATCCGGGCGTGGACGGCGGCCCGGCGGTGCGCCGGGATCGCCTGCTCCACCGCCAGCCGCGCGATCTCATGCCGGAACCTCAGCCACCCGCCGTCCTCGGCCAGCAGCCCGGACGCGAGAACCTCATCCACGGCAGCCGGCGGGCACGCGGTGACGGACTCCAGCAGATCCAGCTCGACGCGGGCGCCGGTCAGCGCCGCAACATCGAGCACCTCACGGGACCCGCCGCCCAGCCGCGCCGCGCGCGCCAGCACCGCATCACGGGCCGACGGCGGGACCGTGCCCAATCCGGCCTGCACCACTTCGGTAACATAAAACGGGTTCCCGCTCGTCAGCCGGTACAGCTCGGCCGCGTCAAGGCCGGTCCCGCCGGCCAGGATCCGCACCGCGTCCGCGGACAGCGGCGCCAGGTCCATCCGCCGGGTCGACCGCTGCCGGGCGATCTCCCCCAAGGCAGCCCGCAGCGGATCATCGGCCGCCAGGTCTTCGTCGCGGTAGGTGGCGATCAGCAGCACCGGCGCATCGCGCAGCCGCCGGCCCAGGAACCGCAGCAGGTCCACTGTCGCCTCATCGGCCCAGTGGATATCCTCCACGACCAGCACGCTCAGCGTGCCCCGCTCGCTGACCTGGCGCAGCAAAGCACGGAACAGGTCCTCACGGGCCGCGCCGGCCCGGCACAGATCTCCCAGCTCCCCGCCGAGCTGGCCGGCCAGGTCGAACAACGGCCCCAGCGGGCCCGGGGTAAACAGGCCATCGCAGGCCCCCCACGACCAGCGGGCATCCGGCAGATCATGTTGCAGCCGCTCCACCAGGGCCGACTTGCCGATGCCCGCCTCCCCGGCCACCAGCACCAGCCGCCCCTCGCCGACCCGCGCCTCGCCCGCGTACCCGGCCAGCGCCGCCAAAGACGCCCCCCGCTCCAGCAACTGCACGATCACAGTGTCCCCCCACCTGCTCTTATCTCCAACCCTTTACCCTGACCGAACCCGGTGACGCCAGGCGGGTCCTGACGCCCGGATCCGGCCGTCGTTGCGAGTCAGCGGGTCGCTGCACCAATCGCAAACCAGGCACCGGAACGACCCTGCAAACCGGCGCGCGGGATCTTCCACAACTTGACGTGTCCGTCCGCCTGCCTTCCTGTCGAGCGCGGCAGATAATTCCCGTCCCGCGCAGAATCGTTGTCCGGTGTCGGCGGGCCGCCCTACTCGCCCGGTCGACGACACACGCCGAATCCGCGATCTGATTTCCTACCGGAAATGCCGCACGAGGATCGCCGCCAGTTCGAGAGACCGTGAATGACTATTCCAGTTTGTGCATAAGTAAGCGGGCAGGCGACGCCCTCATTTCGGCAGATTCGGACGTGGCCGGC
Source organism: Streptosporangiaceae bacterium (assembly GCA_030045295.1). Next base: position 173 of record JASIGD010000255.1, on the reverse strand, counting down.
GGCGGGCCCGAACGGGTGCCACGCCGTTCTGGCAGCGCAGGTCTGACAAGACGTGCGCCAGCGGTATTCCGCTCCCTATGGGTTCAGCTGGCGGAGCAGTGCGAGCGCGATATCGCCGAGCCAGTCCACGAAGAGCTGGCCGTGTGCGGCACCGGCGATCACGGTGCAGCTGA
>JASIGD010000254.1 GCA_030045295.1 Streptosporangiaceae bacterium | reverse complement strand
GGTCGGCGGAGCTGCGGGAGCGGATCGCGCGGGAGGGGCGGTGGCGAGACGTGCCGTTCGCGGACGAGAGCGACGGGCAGCGGATCGACCCGCGGGCGCTGTCCATCGCGCTTGATGACCTGCTGCCGGCCGAACGCACCGTGGCCGTCGACTCGGGGAACTTCATGGGCTACCCGAGCATGTACCTGTCCGTCCCGGACGAGGCCGGCTTCTGCTTTACCCAGGCCTTCCAGTCGATCGGGCTCGGCCTGGCCTCGGCCGTCGGAGCTGCGATCGCGCGGCCGGACCGGCTGGCGGTCGCCGCGCTCGGAGACGGCGGCGCGCTGATGGGAGTCAGCGAGTTCGAGACCGTCGTTCGGCTGGGGCTTCCGATGGTCGTGGTGGTCTACGACGACGAGGCGTACGGCGCGGAGGTGCATCACTTCGGGCCGGACGGCGACCCGCTCGAAACGGTCCGGTTCCCGCCGACCGACATCGCCGCGATCGCCCAGGGCTTCGGCTTCGAGGGCGTCACGGTGCGGGCGGTCCCGGATCTGGCCGCCGTCCGCGGCTGGCTCGAGGGGTCGCGCGAGCGTCCGCTGCTGGTCGACGCGAAGGTCACCTCCTCCCATGGCTCGTGGTGGCTGGAGGAGGCGTTCCGCGGCCACTGACCGCCGGTCCCGGGCTGGCCGGCTGACCGGATCCGGCTGCGCATCCGGGCACCTTGGCGGGTGCCCGGATGCGCGCGGTTACGCTACGGCCGCACGTAGCGCAAGCTAGGTATCCTCCTTCGGCGCCGTCGCCGCCTTCTCGGGCAGCTTCTCGTCCGGCGCCCGCGCTTCGTCTGCCACCGAGGTGGCAGCCACGCTGACCAGCTCGTCAGACGGGTACGCCTCTTCGCCGTGCACGGCCACGTCGCCGATCTCGAGGACCTCGTCGGGCAGCCGGAGCTTCATCCTGAATACGTGCTTGATGAGCATGAGGATGAGGTACGTAACCACCCCGTCCCAGATGATGATGGTGAGCGCGGCGCCTGCCTGGATGGCCAGCTGTTTCGGGTGGCCGTAGAACAGGCCCGCCCCGCTGACCGAGGAGGTCTTGCCCACGCCGATGTACTCGATCATCTTCGGGTCGGCGAGCAGGCCGACCATCAGCCCGCCGAGCAACCCGGCGATGCCGTGCGTGTACACCACGCCGAGCGCGTCATCGACCTTGTTGAACGGCCATACGTACTTCGGCAGGGTGTACCAGGCCACCCAGACGACCGCGGAGGCGAACAGGCCGATCAGGATCGCGCCGAAGCCGTTCACGTAGCCGGCCGCCGGAGTGATGCCGACCAGGCCGCAGATCATGCCGTTGACGCCGCCGAGGAAGGTGGGCTTCTTCTCCGGGCTGAGCAGCATGTCCATGAAGATCCAGGTCATCATGGCCACGGCCGTGGCCAGGTTGGTGTTGAGGACCGCGGCGGCCGCGTCAGCGCCGGCGAAATACGGGTCACCGCCGTTGAAGCCGTTCCAGCCGAGCCACAAGATCCCGGCCCCGACGGCGACGAACAGCAGGTTGTTCGGTATCGCGCGCTCGCGGTCGCGCTTGAGCCTGGGCCCGATGACCGCGGCCGCGGTGAAGCCGGACACGCCCGCGGCCAAGTGGATGACGTAGCCGCCGGAGAAGTCCAGCGCCCCCTTGCCCGCCCAATAGCCGCCGCCCCACAGCAGGAAGGCGTTAACCGCGTACACGAAAGTGATCCACAGCGGCACCAGGACCAGCCAGGCCTTGAAGCTCATCCTGCCGATCACGCTGCCGATGAACAGGATCGGAGTGATCGCCGCGAACACGAACTGGAAGTACGCCAGCGATGACTCAGGGAACCTGAAGTTCGGCATCAGCCCGTCCAGCAGCGGGATGTTCGCCTGCCCCTGCTCGGCGTTGTGCCCGAGTATGCTCCGCGGGTCGCCGAGGAAGGTGTGCACCAGCGGCGTGCCGAAGCCCATCTTGAAGGCCCACAGCACCCACGTGATGAGAGTCAGGCAGAACGTGCAGAACACCATCATCATGGTGTTCATCGCCCACTTCTTCTGGACGAGACCGCCGTACAGCACGGCCAGGGCCGGGATGGACATCAGCCCGACCAGCGTGCCAGCGGTCAGCTGCCAGGAGTTATCCCCGGCATTTAGCCAGCTAGCATATGGAACCACTGCGCCTCCAGGGGCTATCGGGGCCTTCTGGGGTCAACCTGTGCGCTGGCTCCACCCCGGCCGCTGCGTATACCTGCAAGGCATGTGTCCCATGCGCGAGTTTCGGTGGTATTTCTCGGTTGTTACGCGGCCGGTAAACGAGTGCGGCCGGCGTTACCTTGATGTGTCGCGGGCAACTGCCTGGTCCGCAGGCCGGTACCGGGATTGACGGTCACATCTAGCCGAGTTCGACGCTCGCGGTGAGCGGGAGGGACGCGGAGGACGGACCTGCGGACAGCGTGAACGGGCCGGGCTCGAGGGTCCAGCCCGCCCCGGACCAGTGCTGGAAGGCGCGCTCGGGGATGAGCACCGCCACGTCGACGGGCTCGCCGGGGTCCGCGTCGACGGCGGCGAAGCCGGCCAGCCACTTGACCGGGCGTTCCACTGCCGAGCCGGGCCGGGATGCGTAGACCTGGACGACCTCCCGGCCGCGGCGCGAGCCGGTGTTGCGCACCTGGACGCAGACCGCCAGTTCGGCCGGGGCGGGCGGGGTGTTCGCGGCCTGGCCCAACGGGCCGCGGTCCACGGTGATGGAGTCGTACGACCAGGTGGTATAGCCGGTGCCGTGACCGAACGGGAAGAGGGGCTCCCGCCCGTCGCGGTCGTAACCGCGGTAGCCGATGAACAGGCCCTCGCGGTAGTCCAGTACGCCGTCGACGGGCTGCGTGGACGGCAGGCCTTGCTCGGACGCTGGCCACGTGGTGGGCAGCCGCCCGCCTGGCTCGGCGTCCCCGAGTAGCACGTCGGCGAGCGCGTTACCGAATTCCTGCCCGCCGAACCAGGACAGCAGCACGGCGGCCGGCTCCTGGGCCCAGGGCAGCAGGACCGGAGCCCCCGAGTTCACCACCACCACGGTCCGGGGATTGGCCGCTGCGACCCGGCGGACCAGGTCGTCCTGGCGGCCCGGCAGGGACAGCGACGTGCGGTCAAAACCCTCGCTTTCCACCTCGTCGGTGGTGCCGACGACGACCACCGCCACGTCGCTGACGGCGGCCAGCGCGGCCGCCGCCGCGATCTCCTCATCGTCGGTGCCGTGCGGCGGTTCGAGGTTGAGCTGCACGAACGTGCCGACGCCAGCGAACGGCGAGGAGTGCACGTCGTGTTCGAACACCGCGGTAACCCATTGGCCCGCGGCCAGCTCGACCACGGCCAGCCGCTGCGGCGGGGTAGTCAGGGCCTGGGCGATGTCAGCGCCCTCCGGGAGCGAGAGGGTGGCGTCGAAGACCTCGGCGCCGTCCACCAGCAGGCGGTAACGGCCGAGTCCGGAGACGCCCAGCCGGTAGGTGCCGGCCACGGTGGCGCGGATTACGCAGCGGACCTCAAGCCGGGCTACCGGCTCCTGGGCGTCCACGCCGAATCCGCCCAGCCACCGCAAGGAGGCGCCGTCGCGCAACTCCGATCCGATCAGCTCGCCGGAATCAGCGAAAAACCGGACCTCGGCGCCGGTCCCGGACCGGTCAGGCCGCAGCAGCCAGGGCGCGCGGGCTTCCGGGGTGCGCAGCTGCGGGAACGCCCCGGGCGCGTACGAGACGTGCAGCCCGGTCGCGCGCAGGCCGTCCAGCGGCGAGATCGTGTACGGCGGGAAGACAGAGGCGCTGCCGCCGCCGAGAGTCCGCGCGACCTCGGCGTTCGGCCCGATAAGCGCGATCCGCGTGGGCCGGGCGGGCGCGGCAAGGCCCGAAGGCCCGGAGCGCGGCAGCGGCAGGATGCCGTTGTTACGGACCAGCACGAACCCGGCGGCCGCGGCAGCCCGCAATTGGTCAGCGACCGGCACCGAATCCGGGGCATCCAGGGCGTGGTGCTCCGGCGCGGCGGAGGCGCCCGGGGAATGCTCCGGCGCGGCGGAGGCGCCCGGGGCGACCTGCGCGGAGGCATCGGCGAGCGCGCCGACCCGCGCGGCCAGGCGCAGGATGTTGAGCACCTTGCCATCGACGAGCGCCTCGTCGACCTTGCCCTTCCTGACCGCCTCGAGGAGGGCGTCGCCCCACGGGCCGAACCTGTCCGCGGGTCCCGGCATGGCCAGGTCGAGGTC
>JASIGD010000027.1 GCA_030045295.1 Streptosporangiaceae bacterium | reverse complement strand
CTCGTGGCAGTACGTCCGTACCACCCCGTCGACCTCGGCGTAGACCATGTCCTCGCGGACCAGGCACGGGACCATGCAGGTCCAGCACCGCTGCGGGTACCAGTAGTCGACGTCCTCGGCCACGATCGGGTGGTGCCCGTTCGGCTCGGACAGCCGGGTGTAGTTCTCCCACCACTTACCGTACTTGTCGTACCAGCCCGGGTACTTGTACTCGAACCACTCGAAGTCCTCGTCGGTCATGCCGTCGATCCGCCAGTAGTTCGCCAGCCAGCCGGTGGCGAAGAACTGCGCGACCTCGTGCACGTACCCCTTGTTCCAGATCTGGTTCCAGGCTTCCTCGATGAGGTCGTGGGGAATGACCAGGCCGTATTTCTCCAGCGGCACGAGGTAGCTGCGGTAGTAGTCGTCGTAGATCCACCGCCGCCACATCTCCGCGTAGGACTCGCGGTCCTTGCGGCGGTCCTTGGTGCCGTACTCGATGAACGTGCCGATCGCCGCGTCCACCACCCGGTGGTTGTTCCACCAGGCGTACCGCAGGTCGCGCTCGAGCAGCTGGTGGTTCTCCTCGTCGGCCAGCGCCATCAGCAGCGTCGCGTACCCGTTGGAGATGTGCCGCGACTCGTCGGACTGCACCGAGTGGAACACCGTGGGCAGCAGGTAGTCACCGTTGGCGGCTGCCTCGGCCGGCATGGCCACGAACAGCGTGTTCGTGAACGCGGTCTCGGCCACGATCGTCAGGTAGATCGACGCGGCGGTGATCGCGTCACCGGTGATGAAGCCTTCCGCGAACTGACGGCCGATCGTGCCGCAGTAGTCGTCCTGGAAGCTGCGCAGGCTGTTGTTGAAGCCGGCCGGGTCGATGTAGTTCTGCATGTACAGGCGCTTGAGGTTCTGCTGGATCGTGGAGTGCCGTACCTCGTCGATCATCTGGATCGCTTGGCCGTTGTGCAGTTCGGGGTTCGGCACCGTGCGGAACAGCAGCGGCATCGCGCGTGCTGCGGAGATCTCCGGCAGCGGAATGATCGACAGGAACAGCTTCTGCCATTCCAGCCAGCGCTCCTGCACCTGCCGGAACATGTTGCCGCGGATCGCGCCGTCTTCGGCGCCGTACACGCGGTGGTCCTTTTCTTCCTGCATGGGGAAGTAGGACCGCAGCACCTGCTTGAGCGGGTCCTTCTTCTGCGCCTTGCGGAAGCTGTAGTCAGTCCCGTACTGCGAGACTGGCTCGTGGTACTTGGGCTCCCAGGCCAGTTCCTGGATCTTCTGGTGCGCCCTGGCCACACTCTGGCGACTCATCGTCACCCCTTTCTCGGCGGGTTCCGGGGTCCGGGGCCATGCCCCTTGGTGGTCCTTGTTGGGTTTGGGGTCCCTGAGGCGTCCCGGGCGCGCGCTCCAGTGAGGCGGCCCGGGCTGCCACGGCCCCGAAAGTCCTTATGGCCTAGATCACATCTCGGAAGCCGAGGTCATGTGCTCTCAACATGAGACACGTCGAACGCGGCCCGGATCTGTTCCAGGTCTCGCCTGGTCTGTTCCGACGCCTGCCGGCTCCCCTCCTTGGCCGGGGTGATGCCGAGCGCCCGGAGCAGATCGGCGGCCGGCCCCCCTGGGTCGCCCGCCTCACCGAGCACCGGATGCAGTCCCTCGCTCGCCAAGTGGTGAAACACCAGGTTGACGATGCTCCACGGGTTGTAGGTTTCCTGGTTTCCGGTCTCGCGACGGCCATCCATGCGCCACAGCAAACGTCGGCACAGCCAATCGGCGGTCTCAACTTGAGACAGTGCCCCGCAACAACGGGTTTACTTTGTTAGGGGCAAGTAACACGAGGCAAACCCCGAGCCCGATCCGCGCAGGCTGAGCCCCCAGCCGGGAATGTAGGTGGGGGAGGCGACATGGCACCCGCATCACCACCACCGCAAACGTCCAGGGATCGGCTGGCCGAAGCCAGAGACCGGTTCCTCGCCGCCGAACCGGTGGACGACAAGGCCGTGCGCAGGTCGATCCTCGCTTCGTGGTGGCGGTCGCGCCAGTGGCGCGTGGCAGCCGATCACATCGACCTGAGCTACCTGCACGAGCCCAACCTGGAGACCGCGCTGGCCCGCAGCGCCGACCCGGTGCTGCGGCACCTGCACCAGCAGCTGGACGGCCAGCCGATCAGCATCATCCTGACCGACGCGGACGGCCTGGTATTGGCCAGGCTGACCGCGGATCGCGACCTGGAGCGTGCCCTCGATGGCGTCATGCTGGCCCCCGGCTTCAGCTACGCCGAGGATCGTGTCGGCACCAACGGCATCGGCACCGCGCTGGAGTCAGGCGGGCCGGCGCACGTGTTCGGGCACGAGCACTACGCCGAGCATCTGGAGCAATTCGGTTGCGCGGGCGTGCCGATCCACGACCCGGTCTCCGGCAAGACGGTCGGCGTGATCGACCTGACCTGCTGGCGCAAGGACGCCGACCCGCTGATGATCTCGCTGGTCAAGGCCACTGCCGACCAGCTTACCCAGGCCCTGGTGACGGCCGGCAGCGCCCGAGACCTCGGCCTGCTCCAGGAGTACATGCGGGCCTGCCGGCGGACCGGCGGCATGGTGCTGGCCCTCGGCAACGACGTCGTGATGCTGAACGACCGCGCCCGCTACCTGCTCGACCCCGGCGACCAGGCCGTGCTGATCGGCCACGCCGCCGAAGCGCTGGCCAGCCGCGCGACCGGTGCGGTGTCGGTGGAGCTGCCCAGCGGCATGATGGCCCGGATCTCCTGCCGCCGGATCCGAAGTGACAGCCCGTTCCCCGACGGCGTCGTGCACGTCAAGCTCGTGTCGGCGGCCCCGAGCGTGCCCGACTTGCCCCCGCCGAAGTCAGCCATGTACCTGCCGGGCCTGGTCGGCAGCGGCGTGCTCTGGCTGCGGGCCTGCCGCGAGGCGGAGGCGCTGTACGACACCGCTGACTGGTTCACGCTGGAGGGCGAGCCCGGCGTCGGCAAGCTGGCCCTGGCCCGGGCGGTGCATCAGCGCCGCAATCCGGCCGCGCCGTTCCACGTGCTCGACGCGGAATCGGCCGACCAGGCCTGGCTCGCAGGTGCCCGCAGCGAGCTGCTCGACGGCACGGGTACGCTGGTCATCCGGCACGTGGAAGCGCTGAACGCCAGGCAGGTGCACGCACTGGCCAGCGCGCTGACCGAAGCGCGGGCCGCGCAGCGCCAGGCCGAACTGCGCGTGGCCATCACGCTGAACCGTAAACAGGCCAACGCCGACCTGAACCCGATAACCAGGCTGCTCCGGTTCTTCCAGGGCACCGTGGAGCTTCCGCCGTTGCGCCATCACATCGAGGACCTGCACGAGCTGGTGCCCTTCTTCCTGGCCCGGCTGAGCCAGCAGGGCCGCCTGACCTGCTCCCCGGAGGCCATGCAACTGCTGCTGCGGCACAACTGGCCGGGCAACACTGAGCAGCTCTGGCAGGTGCTCAAGCAGGTGGTGCAGCGCCGCCGGGCCGGCGCCATCAGGCCCAAGGACCTGCCGCCGGAGTGCTGGACCGTGAGCCGCCGGCTGCTGTCCCCGCTGGAGTCGATCGAGCGGGACGCCATCGTGCAGAGCCTGCACGATCACGACGGCAACAAGGTCCGGGCGGCCGAGGCGCTCGGCATGTCACGCGCCACGATCTACCGCAAGATCCACGAGTACGGCATCGTGGCCTCCGGCAGCTGAGACGCCCTCCGCCACCCCCGGCGGAGCACGCTGGTTCAAAGTGAGAACACGTGCGTCGGGCTGTCGGCGTACGGATGCATTAAGCCCGCAATCCGCGGGACGCTCTCGATCAAGGAGCGCAGTGATGAGCACTCTTGATGCAGCTGCCGGCGAGTCTGGCCAGCCAGCCGCCGCCCAGGCGCCGCAGGCCCCCGCCGCGGTGGTCGGACCGATGGCTGGCGACCCGGCCATGCTCGGCTTGGGGAGCTTCATCGTCGGTTCCGTGGCGCTCGGTCTGGCCCTGGTCGGCGTGGTGCCGGTCGGCGTCCTCGGCGCTCCGCTGGCGATCATCCTGGCCGCCACGGCGCTGGGCCTGCTCCTCGCCGCGGTCTGGGCCGCGGCCGTCGGCCAGAGCGCGGTCGCGGCCATCTTCGGCATCTTCGGCACCTTCTGGCTGAGCTACGGGATGCTCGTGCTCGGCCTCGACCATAACTGGTTCGCCATCACGGTCACCGCGGTCCTCGCCACCGTGAAGTTGTTCCTGGTCTCCTGGCTGGTTGTCATCTTGATGCTGACCCTGGCCACGCTGCGGCTGCCGTCGGCCTTCAGCGTGCTGTTCGCGCTCGTGTCCCTCGCGCTGCTGCTTCTCCTGCTCGCCTTCGCCGAGGCGTCGCCCGCCGGGGTGCCATCGACCGGCCTGCTCAAGGCCGGCGGCTGGGTCGTGCTGGTATTCGCCGCGCTTGGCGTCTACCTGTTCTACAGCGCGGCCTCGGTGGGCACCGGCGGGCAGACGCTGGCGCTCGGCAAGCCCCTGGTGCACGGCTGAAACACCCGGGCCACGGCGCTGGGCATCACTCCACCGCGAGCAGGTGGTAGTGCCAAGGTCGCAGGTCCACGAACAGCCCGGGACCGGACAGCTCGTCGCCGTCCCGCTCGAACACGCGCTGGTCGAGCAGGTCGGTCAACCGCCAGCTGCGGCCAGGCAGGTCCGGCCAGTCCAGCCGGATCCGCGCCTGCGCCGACTGGGCCGACAGGTTGACCACCACCACGTGCCGGCCGCTGCCGGCGTCCCAGGACCAGGCGACCAGGTCGCGGCAGGACTGATTGTCCGGCCAGCCGTCCGCCTCGAGCAGCCGCCACGCGCCGGCCCGCACCCGGTGGCCGGCCACGGCGGCCAGCAGGGCGCGGTACCAGTTGGCGAGTTCAAGATCCGGCGGTTCGTCCGGGCGGCGCGCCAGGAAGACCGGCGGCCGGACCCGGCGCCCCTCGAACTGCCCTTCATGCCACATGGTCGCGCCGGGCAGCGTCGCTACCGCCACCGCCGCCGCCCGCTCGGCGTCCGACGGAAGGCGTTCGGCGATGCGCGGCTCGTCGTGGTTCTCCAAGAAGCGCACCAGCCGCGACTGGTAGCCCAGGTCGGCGCGCAGGTGGTCGCGGACGGCGGACGCGTCCCCGTCGACGATTCGGTCGTAGAGCCGCTTGTCGTAGCAGAAGTTGAAGCCCTGCTGCTGCAGCACCCACTCCATGTCCCAGTAAGCCTCGGCGATCAGCACCGCCGCGGGGTACCGGGCGCGCAGGTAGCCGAGCACGGCGGGCCAGAACTCCGCGGCCGGCTCGGGCCCGGTCCGGCCCGCCCAGGTCTTGGCGAACACCTGATTGGTCATCAGCATCGCCATGTCACACCGGATTCCGTCGCACTGGCTCGCGATGTCGGCGAGAGTTTCGGCCGTCGCCGCGCGCATGGCCGGGGAGAACGCGTCCAACTGCACCACGTCCGGCCACGGCGGAAAGTACGGGTCGCGGCCGTGGGCCAGCACGTTCCCGCCGACCTCGATCCACCCCGCCGGGTCGGTCCTGAGGTCGTCCTCGTGACCGCGCACGAACACCTGCGGCCTGCTGGTTACCCAGGGGTGATCCGGGGCCACGTGGTTGGGCACGTAGTCCAGGATCAGCCGCGCACCGCGCTCGGCCAGCGCGGCCCGGGCCGCCGCCAGCGCCTCGGGCCCGCCGAAGGCCGCGTCGGCGACGTACCGGCGCACGCAGTACGGCGACCCGATGACGTCCTCGCGGCGCAGATCGGGCAGCGCCTCGGCGAACGAAGCCTGCAGCTCGGTGTTGGCCAGCGCCAGCGCGAGTCCCGCCGGGCTTCGTTCCCAGACGCCCATCAGCCAGACCGCGTCGACGCCGGCCGGGGTGACCGAATCCCAGTCGGCGGGCGCCACGTCGGCCAGCGTGACCGGCCGTCCGCCGGCCCGGCCCAGCGCGTTCAGCCAGACCGCGGTGTTGATCTCGTAGATGACCGGCCGGTCCGGCCACCCGGTCATCGTGCCGTCCCCCCGGGACGCCGCCGCTGCGCACGAACCATGATGTCCCGCCTTCCGCCGCCAGGCCGATCGGACCTGTTCAGGATGTACCCAGGTTCCACCGGCGGATGCCGCCGGTCATCACCCCGCGGCGGGTGAATTTGCGCTAGCCGGCCGCGGCGCCGGCCGCCCCTCGGCGGTGAGCCGCGAGGCGGCCGGGCGTGTGCGTGCGCGACCCGGACCGGCGGGTCAGGAGGTCGGCGAAGATGTCGGTCGACGGCCGGCCCGTACCCACCTGAGCAGGACGCCGACGGCGAGCAAGGCCAGCGGGACGCCGATGCCGATCAGGACGATCTGCCAGGTGGTCACGCCGCCGCCGGCGGTGGCGGCGTGACCGGTGGCGGCCAGACCGGTGGCGGCCAGCAGCAAGCCGGCCAGAGGGCTGGTGGCGAAGTAGGGTGTCATGTCTCCTCCATTGACTGGTTCACGGGTGGTGTTGCCCTCGGGTGATTTCCTTCGGGCCGGGTGGCGGTATGGAACAGGTCCGCTAGTTCGCGGCCGTAGCGGTCGAGGTCGAGGTCGGGATCGCGGGCCAGCCTGGGCGGCACGGCGTCGAGGGCGGCGCGGATCGTCATGGCCGCGACCGCCGGGTCGAAGTCGGCCCGGAACTCGCCGTTGCGCTGGAAGTAGACGAGTATCTGCCGGAGCGCCTCCACCCCTTGCTCGCGGGCGGAAAAGTCGTACAGCGAGCCGCCATCGGCACCGCGGGCATTGAACGCGATCTCCACGGTCGCGAGCACGTGGTTGCGGTTCTCGCCGATGAAGGCCAGGTTGGCCTCGATGTAGGTGCGCAGCATGCCCGCGCCGGTCGTCTCGGCCTCAAGCCGGGGACCCATGTAGGCCCGGCCCTTGACGTGGAGTTCGGCGACGACCTCCCTGATCAGGTCGTCCCTGCTGCCGAAGTGGTAGATGATCACGCCCTTGCTGGTGCCGGCGGTCTCGGCGATGCGGGCCAGGGAAGCCTGCCCGTATCCCAGCTCGGCGATGGTGTCGATCGCGGCCGCCACGATCTGCGCGCGGCGTGCGGTCTCGATGAACGTCCGGCCCTTCGGTTGACCGCTCGGACTATTTTCTGACCGCATGGTCAAAAATTAACACGGTCGGTCAACCCATGTCAATCCACCGGCGTTCCGGGACCACGGACGGTTACCAGCCCGGCCTGGACCAGATCGTGGCCTTCGTCAGCGGCCGGGCCCGACCCGCGCCACGGGTCCCGCCGGGTGGTAAGGCCAGGTGGTAAGGATGGTGCCATGAGCCAAGAGACCCCCGCACGCATCATCCCGCCGTTCGAAGAAGATGAGCGAGCCACGCTCACGGCGTTCCTGGATTTCCAGCGCGCGACCCTGGCCGTAAAGTGCGACGGGCTGACCGCCCATCAGCTGCGGCAGCGAGCCGTCCCGCCGTCCAGCCTGTCCCTGCTCGGCCTCGTCAGGCACATGGCCGAGGTGGAGCGCAACTGGTTCCGGCCCGTGCTGGCCGGCCAGCCGATGGCCTCGATCTTCGCGCCGGACCTGGACTGGGAAGTCGCTTTCCGCGACGTGGACACCGCCGACGTGGCCGAGGCGTTCCGTATCTGGCGGGCCGAATGCGAGCACGCGCGAACGCTCGTGGCCGCGGCGCCGTCGTTCGACGTCACGGGCTTGCGCGGCGGTGGCCGGGTATCGCTGCGCTGGGTGATGGCGCACATGATCGAGGAGTACGCACGGCACAACGGGCACGCAGACCTGCTCAGGGAGCGCCTCGACGGGTCGACCGGACAATAGCCCCGGCCGCGAGTTCCGGTGAGCCCGCAAGCTAACCCCCCGCGGAATCCGGGGGATAGCCACACTTGCCAGCGTCATGTCGCGGGGTACCCTGGCCTTAGTGGCAGCGCACCACCTGCCCGCTTCCGAGCCAGCGACCCGGCCCGCGCCGACGCCGGCCACGAGGACAAGGGTCTAAGACTCGGGTGCCCTCATCTAGTCATGGCCTGATCGTTCACCATGGCGAGCCGACGCGGGCAGCCTCGCCAGGGAAGAAACGATCATGACCGAGGACAAGGCCCGCAAGGTCGCCACCCGCCAGCGCATGGCTGAGACGGGCGAGCCGTACAGCGTGGCCCGGCACGCGGTGCAAGACGAGCACGACGCCCCCGAAGACTCCCGCGGCGACGACCGGGAACCCGCCGCGACCGATGGTGCAGACGACAGCCAGGCCGAGCAGGCCCGCGCCGAGGCGCAAGCCGACCAGGCCCGTCGGCTGGCCGAGCACGCGCGCCACCTGGCCGAGCAGGCACGCGACCGGGCCGAGCGCGCGGAGGAGGCCGCCGAGCGCGCGGAGGAAGCCGCCGACCTGACCCAGGAAGCGGCCGAACTGACCAACGAATGGGGCGACGACGAGCAAATCGACCAGGCCCAGCGGCGCGCCGACGAGGCTCGCGCCGCCGCCGAGCAGGCGCGCCGCCGCGCCGAGCGAGCCGAGCAGCAAGCCGACCAGGCGGAAGAGGCCGCCGAGCGCGCGGAGGAAGCCGCCGAGGAGGCCGAGGAACTGGTCGGCGACTTCTCCGACGAGGCGCCCCGCTATTACCACCAGCACCACCAGCACCACGGGCCGCCCCGCCTGCCGCGTCCCCCGCGACCTCCCCGGCCTTCTCATCCGCACCACGACGGTCCTGCCGGCCCGTACCATGCCTACCCGCGGCGGGACCCGGCCGACCGGCTGCAGGACCGGCTGGAGCAGGTCCTGCAGCGGTTCGAGCAGGTGCGGGACCGGGCCGACCGGCTGATCAGCGTGGCCGAGCGGTTCTGGCCAGCACGCTCAGAGGCGGTCAGGAGCGAGCCTGCCCGCCCGGAGCCGCCCCCCGGTGAGCCTGCCCGCCCGGAGCCGCCCTCGAGCCAGCCTGCCCCCGAAGGGCCGGTCGCGAGCCAGCCTGCCCCCGAAGGGTCGGGTGCGAGCCAGCCTGCCCGCGAACAGCCGCTCCCCGGCGAGACACCTCACCGCGGGCCCGAAGCGACCGACCCGACCTGATCCGGCCGGATCACGGGTGCCTGCTTGATCGCGGCCGCCCCGTCGTTGATCGCCGCCGGGCCCGCCTCCGCGGGCCCGGCGGCGCCGGCTCAACCCCGAACCCCCAGGTACCCGATCTAGCTGACCCGGCGAGAGCAGTCCCCGTCCGCATGATCATCCGACGCCGGGCCGTAACGTTTCCGGAACGGTCCTGGCCTACCGTTGCCGTTCATGGGGAGGGTGCAGGCAGTGGGTGAGCGGGGATCAGTGGCAACAGGCGCGCCGACGAGCCGTTTCCGTTTGGCGTCCCCGGCCGCCGCGACCGTCCTGGGGGTCCTGACGCTGGTGTTGCTGGCCGCGGCGATAGCGCTGTCCAGCCCCGTCCACCAGCTGTCTGGCCTCGGTACCGGGCCCATTGTCCCCGTCGTCGTGATCTACGCCGCTGTGGGCTACATTGTCGCGCGGCGTCAGCCCCGCAATCCGATCGGCTGGATCCTGCTCACCTTCATCGTCATGTTCGTGTTCAGTACCGTCGCCGGGTTCTACGCGGTGCTCTACTATCGGTTCGGCCACCACAGCCTCCCGCTGGCTCCGGTCGCCGTGATCCTGCAGCCGTCGTGGGTACCTGCGCTCCTCTTGTTTCCCCTGGTGATCTTGCTGTTCCCAGACGGCAGGCTAGCTTCGCGGCGCTGGCGGTGGGTGTTGGCGGCGTACGCAGTGCTCGGCGCCTGCCTGACGGCGGCCTTGTTCAGCCCGGGGATTGCCGCGGTGGCCGGTCATGACGTTCGCCTCGACTCCTTCGGCGATGTGATCACCAAAGGCCACGGTGGCGGCCTTGCGACCACGGTAGAGGTGCTGGGGGTGGTCTCGATCGTGGCCATCTGGCTCTCCTTCGTGACTCACCAGGTGCTGAGCTGGCGGCGCGCCACCGGAGAGCGGCGGCAGCAACTGAAGTGGCTGGCCAGCGGCGCCGCGGTCACCCTAATCGTGCTCGCCGCATCGTTCGGCATTAGTTCGACGAGCGTCTCGGGGGAGGTTCTCGCGATCGGCCTCGCCGCCTTGCCGGTGGGTATCGGCGTGGGAATCCTGAAATACGGCCTGTATGAGGTCGACCGGATAATCAGCCGCACGCTTGCCTACGCGATCGTGACCGGGCTGCTGGTCGGGCTGTACGCCGGTCTGGTCCTGCTGGCCACCGAAGTGCTGTCGCTGTCGTCCTCGATAGCCGTGGCCGCCTCCACTCTGGCGGCAGCGGCGCTGTTCAACCCGTTGCGGCGGCGAGCGCAGCACGCCACGGACCGGCGGTTCAACCGCGCGCGCTACGACGCCGACGAGACCATCGAGGCGTTCGCCGCCCGCCTGCAGGGCGCCGTCGACCTGGACACCGCGCGAGAGGACCTGACCGCGGTGGTGCAGAAGGCCCTAGAGCCCGCCCACGTCTCGATCTGGATCAGCGAGCGCGGCTAACGCCGCGCTCAGCCCTTTCTCAGTGCAAGCGCCCCGCCTGTTACCCCGTGACACCACGAAACGACACAGGCACTACCCTGTACCAGCATGACCACTGCCCAGCCACCCACGGTCTTCCTGCATCTCGTCGTCGGGTACGACGGGTCTCCTCCCGCCAGTCGCGCGCTTGACGCCGCTGTCCGCCTGCTGCAGGGCCGGGTCGGCATCATCGACGTTGTGTACGTGGCTCACCTGTCGAGCCTCACCATGCTGTCGCCCGACGCCATAGCCGAAGTCGAAAAAGACTTCGACGAGGTCGAGCAGGATCTCCGTGCCCAGGCCGCCGAGCAACTACGCGGTCACGACGCTGCCTGGGAGTTCGAGCGGCGCCAGGGCACGATCACCGACCAGCTGGTCGCGGCAGCCATAGCCGTCCGCGAAGCCCACCCCGATAACACCGTGGCGATCGTGGTCGGCAGTTCGTCGCACGCTTCTCACCGCGTGGTCGGTTCAGTTGCCGTTGGCCTGGCCCGCCACTCGCCGGTACCTCTCATGATCGTGCCGTAGAGCAGCACTTCGGTCCGATCCGCCGTGCAACAGCCCTTAGCCGCGACGACGACAGGCACACACGGGTATCGGCTGCGCGGATTACTCAGCCGGCTGTCCGGCGCCCGCGCTTTCCGGTTGCCTCCGGCGCCCGCGCGTCACCGCGCCGAGGATGATCTTGGCTCCGATCCCGATAATGACCAGGTCGGCGGCCATCTGCCCGGTGACTATCAGCCTCGCCGTCTCGGTCTTGGGAACGATGTCACCGAACCCGACCGTCGCGAACACGGTAACGGTGAAGTACAGCGCGTCCGTATGCGTGAGCGGCTGGTTGAAGCTGCCGACCGAAATCGAGGCCATGACCAGATAGGTGCTGGCGAATAGCAACAGGAACAGCGGAAGGCTGGTGCAGAGGGCCTCGACGGCCCTCAGGCCGGGAAAGCTTGACCGTATGATCGAGCGAACCTGGAAGCCGATCAACGCGATGAGCAGGATCAACCCGATTACCAGCGTGGTCGCAGCAACCAAGGTCGAGGAGTGGTCCAGGGGCAGCAGGTAGTAGACGACTAGGAGCACGACGATCGTCCCCAGCGCCCGCAGCAGGACCTGCACGATGATGCGGTATGGCGGTCTTGTCTGACCCGGGGTGCCAAGCCCCGGGCCTGTGCTGTCAGTCATGGGGAAAGGCTAGTGCGCCGGTTGCACGATGTTGCTGGTCACCGCCATGTCGCCGGCCATGACGACCAGCCGGCCGACCGGCCCCGACCCTGCCCGGCGCCCGGAGGGAAAGACCTGACAGCGCGGTTTACCGTGTGCTGCTCAAGATCGCCGAGAGTGCGTCCATGGCTTCGGGGACGAGCGCGTAGTAGGCCCAGACACCGCGCTTGTCCCGGGTGAAGATCCCGGCGTCTACCAGGATCTTGAGGTGGTGGGAGATGGTGGGCTGGGTCAGGCCCAGGGGCTCGGTCAGGTCGCACACGCAAGCCTCCCCTTCCTCGCGCGCGGCGACCGCGGAGACCAGGCGCAGGCGGGTCGGCTCAGCCAACGCTTTGAGGAGCCGGGCCAGGTCGGCGGCCTGGCTGGCGCTGATCGGCTCGCGCAGCAAGGGCGTGCAGCGGGCCCGTGCTAGCGCCGGGCTGGCCTGGATGTTAAGGACGGGTGGCGTGCTCACTGGACCAGTATGGGCTAGGCATTGACATCTGTCTATCTCTCAGGCAGGGTAGGCATCGACAGACGTCTATGCCATGGGGTGATGGTCGTGAGCGAGGAGACGACCGCCGAGCTGGTCGAGCAGATCCGCTCCCGGTACGCCGAGGCGGCCCGGACCGTGCTGGACCGGCAGGGTGATGCGGGCCGCGGCTCATCCTGCGGCGAGCCCGGGCAGGACGCTGCGGTCGAGGCGAACGCCGTGTCCGGGTGCTGTGACACCTCATCGTGCTGCGGCGGGGAGTACGCCGCCGGGTCGGCGGCCCTGGGTACCGCGGGCTGCTTCGGCGCCTCGCTGTACGGCGAGACCGAGACGGACGGGCTCCCGGAGGAAGCCGTGCTGGCCAGCCTGGGCTGCGGGAACCCGCTGGCGGTCGCTGACCTGCGCGAGGGCGAGCGGGTCCTGGATCTGGGCTCGGGCGGCGGCATCGACGTGCTGCTGTCAGCGCGGCGGGTCGGCTCGTCCGGCTTCGTCTACGGGGTGGACATGACCGATGACATGCTCGCCCTGGCCCGGCAGAACGCCATCAAGGCCGGGGCCGCCAACGTGGAGTTCCGCAAGGGCCAGATCGAGGACCTGCCCATGCCCGACGCGTCGGTCGACGTGGTGATCTCCAACTGCGTGATCAACCTGTCCGCCGACAAGCCCGCCGTGCTGGCGGAGATATTCCGCGTGCTGGTCCCCGGCGGCCGGATCGGCATATCCGACGTGGTGGCCGAGGACCACATGTCAGCTGCCGACCGGGCGGCTGCCGGCTCCTATGTCGGCTGCATCGCCGGTGCCCTGACCCGGGCCGAGTACCTCGACGGCCTG
Source organism: Streptosporangiaceae bacterium (assembly GCA_030045295.1). The sequence continues at coordinate 3,087 of JASIGD010000027.1, read as the reverse complement.
GCCGCGGCCGGGTTCGCGGACGCGTCGGTCACGTTCGCCACCGAGCCAGCCCCGCACATGCACGCGGCCATCATCCGCGCCGTCAAGCCGTCGGCAGCATGATTGCTGCTGTCGGCAGAGGTGAAACCGCCATGACAGGCATCCCCGAAGTCCTGTTCGTCTGCACCCACAACGCGGGACGGTCTTTTATGCGGTCAGGCCGTCGCGGCGGCGGACGGTGTCCTGGGTGCGCATTACCGATTCGGGGAACGTTACCGGCTGCGGGACAGCTAGCGCCGGGAAGCGGCCTGGCGCCCCGGGATCGGTCGATATGGGGAGGAACGATGACCAGCACAGGACCAGCGGCTCAGGCCAGTGCGACGGTGGACGTGCAGGAGGTGCGGAGCCTCTCGCTCAGCCAGCCGGCCGGCCAGGCAGAGGCGCATGCCGTGGTGCCGGGACTGGGCAACGTGACGGCGACCTCCGTCACCGTTCCGCCCAGCGCAAGTCAGCAGATGCTCGTGGTCGTCCAGGGCTTGAGCCTCACGACGAACACGCCGGCTGTGGTGCTGGTCCAGCCGCGCCAGGCCGTGAACCAGAACATGGGCTGGTCAGACGAATACGCGGTCCAGGTCATCACCACCTCCAAGACCCAGATTCAGGTTCTGGTCCGGCGGCTCGACCTCAATTCCGGGTGGGGGCAGAATCTGCGCCTGGACCTTCTCATCGTTGACTAGGTGATCAGCCCGTGACGGGATGGCGGGCGGGACCGTTTCCGGCGATCAGGCACGCTGTGCTGCGCCGCGGCAGACGGCGGGCCGCGACCGCCGAGAGCCAGCCCTCCGCCATCTCCGGCTCCGCGCCGCACGCCTGCGGTCTGCGAGCAGCGCTAAGCGGCGATGTCCCTGCCCGTGTAGCCGCGCAGGTTCTCCAGACGCCACTGGTGCGCGATCAAGGCTGCCTCTTCGGGAGTGTCGTACGTGCCGAGGTGATGGAAGCGGCCGGACTTCTTGACCCGGGCCTGCCACTTGTCCCTCATCGGGTACACGCCGCGGAAGCCGCTGGCCGCGCGGACCTTGACGTTGGCACTGGACTCCGCCGCGGTGACGAACCGCAGGTTGGCTTTCCGGCAGTCAAGCGGGCGGCCGTTGACGTGATCGACTATCTTGCCGTCCCTGCGTTCGGCGCCCATGACCCAGCGGTGCACGAGGATTACCATCCCGGCATCGACGATTTGAGCGTAACCGTGCGAGCCGATGGAGAGCCTCCGGTCACCTAGCTGCTCAGCATCCTCGACGTCAAGCAGGACGGACAGGAGGAGCTCCCCGGCTTTCGCTGGAACCCTTACGCCGAATTCATCAGAAGGTCGTGTATCGCTGCCGTCGACAGCTCCTTCGGCGGCCCACGGATTGCCGTTTCGGCCGGCGTGACCGCAGATGAGTTGCTGCACAATTCGGACTGTAATGGATGATACGGCCATTTCATTTGAGCCACGCCGATTGGGCGATTACCGGCGTTCTTCATGACATTAACGGATAGAACGGTACGTTCTGTCGGGCTGGCGCGGTGGCCGGGTGGTCTGTGTGACATCCGGCCGAGGCAGTTCGGCGGCCTGGTTCCTGGCGCTATGCTTCTCGGCTTTCGCCTGCCGTCGAAATCATCGCCAGCAGCGAAGGACCCGTCCGGCTAGGCGTGAGATTGCGTGCCGCCGGGAGTCGCCAGGGCGAGGAACCCGGTGATCGCGGCGCGTAGCGCGGGCTGGCGCCCGCCGGCATCGAGTTCGGTCAGGGCCGCTTCGACGACAAGCCCGATCCACAACAGCGCGCTCTCATACGGGTGCGGCAGGTTCATGGCCTGGAAGTCGGTCTTGAAGTATTCCGCGGTGGCCTTGTTCCGCGACCGGATCTCATCGGCGATCTTTCGTTCCGCCCGTGCTTCCAAGAGCAAGGCTCGGACCCCGCGGTCGCGGAGGCAGGCGTCGAGGTAGGTGCGGGATGCGGCGAGCACGCGCCCGGCTCCCGGCTCCATACCGTCGATGACCTGGAAGATCTCGGCGAAGATCCGGGAATGGAATTCGCGGTGCAGGGCCAGGAGATAGGCCGGCCGGTCCCCGAAGTGGTGGAAGAACGTGCCTTTGGCGACTCCGGCTTCCTCAACCAGCAAGTTGATGCTGAGCCCGGCCAGGCTGGTCCTCTCGGCGAGGCGCAGGCCGGTCTCGATGAGGATCTCGCGCGTCCGAATCGCCGACGCCTGACGTCTGGTCATCCCTTCCGCGGGTACGGGCGCGCCCGCGGACCCACCTTGTCCAGCAGGCGTCGATCGCGCCGAGGTCGTCTGGTGACGGGCGGGCTTGCCTGCCGGCGGGCCTTCCTGAGCGGGATCCTGCATCTGGCCTCCTTGCGCCGGCCGGCATCCCGACGATATCGTTGACCGACCGGCCGGTCAATTAGGTCACGGCTGGCGGAGGAGAGCGATGCCGCGAGCGCAGACCCGCTGTGGCGGGATTTCCTGCAGCGAGCAGGGACCGGGCTTCCCGCTGGTCCCGCTGCCCGCGAGCCTGTGCGGCCGGCATGACTTCGACTCGGTCATCCGGGACCTCGCCGGTGCGCGCTCTGCGCGGCACGGGGGCCGCAGAGCGCGTGCCGGCGCTGATCGCCTGCCGCGCAGCCTTCCTTGAGAGCGTCATACTTCATCTTCGCCGCCGGCGATCGCCACCCATATCTGCGACGGCTGCCCCCTGGCGTGTCGCCGACCGCCGGAGGGATGCTTCTGGCATGGTCTGGCCAGGAGGTGCGGGCGAGCGCACTGCGCCAACCGCGTGTGGACGTGGCCGCGCGTGTTCACGTGAGCTGATGCGTGGGCTTGGGTTCCGAGGACCCTGGGTCGCGAGTTGCGCCGGCCACGTGACTTGTCGGCCGGCGTGTTGGAAGGCGCGACAGTGAGCGATAACGGAACAGGCAACGAGACGTCGGCGGCGCTGCCGCAGCCAGCCGCGAGGCGCAAGTTCTGGGGCTGGGGCCTGGAGGGTGAAGGACTGGCGGCGAGCGAGATCGGGCAACTCGGGGCCGTGTTCACCGAGCGCCTCGGGATCGGTGGCTTGCGCGTGCA
>JASIGD010000253.1 GCA_030045295.1 Streptosporangiaceae bacterium | reverse complement strand
AGCAGCTCGGGTGTAACGGTCACTCCGGCGGGAGGCGCGCTTACCTGCTGATCACTCATGAGGACAACTCCCTACGTGCCATCCGGCCCGGCCGACGAGTAGCACTTTTCGCTGCCGGGCCGGGACGTGCGGGGAGCGGGCTGCGGACAGGCAGCGCGGAATCCGGGCGGTCATGGCTGGGCCTTCCACCAGTCCGGCAGCTTGGTACTGCCTCGGCCGCGGTTGATGAGCTCGACCGCAGCGGCGGCCACGCAATGGGCCATGGCGGTGCCGGTGGTCTGGCGCAGCTGCCCGGCCCGGGATACGAGTCCGGACACCCCGCCGTGCGCGGCGGTCAGCCGGTCGATGGCGCGCTGCTCGTTCAGCTGCCCGTTATATCGCTGGCACAGCAGGCCGATCCCGTCGATGACCGGGCCGTCCAGGCCGGCCTCGCCGTAGGCGTCCCGGATGATCCGCAGCGCCTTGGACAGCACCGCCGGGCCGCCGCGGGCATAGACCCGACGCAGCGTGGCCACCGCGCAGATTCCCCCGTCGGCCCGGGCCGGGGCGATCCGCAGCCCCAGGGCGCGCACGATCCGGTCCACGTCGGCCTCGCTAGGCCGGCCGGCCTGCACCGAGACCTGGTACCTGGCGTACGCGGGCACGGCCAGGACGTCGTTGAGCTTGAGGAAGACCTCGGCTTCTTGGGCTTCGGTCAGGCCCTCATACATCCAGCACTGGACCAGCTGGTCGGTCCAGTCCCCCAGCCACTGTTTGAGCGCCTCGATGCGGTGCTGGCCGTCGATGATGTAGTACCAGGCTCCGCGGGCACTGACCGTCGGATTGCCCATCTGCTCCAGGTCAAAGCTGGCGGCTAGCTTGGCTACCCGAGCCGGGCGTAGCTCGCGCTGGGCCAGCGGGTTGACCCGCATCTGCGTTAGCGGCACCCACCGCAGCCGCGCGGCGCGCTGCAGGCGGCCCTGGGGCGTACCTGGGGAGGATGTCATGGGATGGCCTTTCTCATCTTGGCGACGTACCTGTTAAGCACCCGGATCGAGCGGGTAAGCGACGCTGCCCACTCGGCGGCTTCGGCGGGGTCCAGGTCGGCGGGGTTGGCGAGGGCCACGCTCATGGCCAGTCCCTCCAGGGCGTGCGTGGTATGCCGCACGATCCGGTTCGCATCCGGGCGCCGGGTCCGGCCCACCACCGCGTCGGCCGGGATCGTAATGCCGTGCTCGCGGGCGATGCCCCGTACCTGGTGGGCGCCGATGCCGAGCCGGTCGCCGATCTGCCGAGACGACATGCCCGCCGCGGCATGCCGGGCGATCAGATCGTGGGGTGGCTGAACGGCGCCCTGTACACCCGGCCCGAGAGGCCCGGGCGGCGGCGCGCTGCGGCTCTGACGGATCTTGCGCACGACGTTGGCCCGGGACAGGTTCCCCTGGGCCCTTGCCTCGCTGAGGGCGTCCTCGAAGTCGGCGTCGGAGACGCCGTCGGTCATCGCGTAGGCATCGGCGCGCTCTTCAGCGTGCCGGAAGAACACGTCCGGCGAATCCAGATGATCGTCATACCGATCATTTCGGTTACCTGCGCTGATACCGGCCGCGCCGCGGCTGCGGCGATCGCCCCGCCTGGCGATCTGCCCGGTCTGCTGGCCGCGGCGGATCGCCAGCCCGATGCCCCGCTCGGCGCGGCGGACGATCTCCGCCGCCGCCAACTGGGCGTCCTTGCCTAGCTGGCGTTGGGTGGTGTACACCCGCAGCGCCTCGGCCTGGGACTTGACCTCGGCGATCGCCTCGATCTGGCCATGCTCCAGCGCTTCCTGAAGCCAAGTCTTGGCCCGCAGGCAGGCCTGCACCACGAACCCGGCCGGGTCGGAGGACCGCTCGATCGCCTCCCGGTCGGCAGCCAGCACCAGATCAGCGGCCATCACCGGTCCCTCCCCGCCGGTGAGGTCGCGTCGCCAAGGCCTGCGCTGAGGACCGGGCCCACGATCCGGTTGAGTTCGGCCACCACCAGACCCACGGCTTGCTGTCCGGCGCTCAACAGGGCAGCCGGGGTGGCGGGCGGCTCGGGGAGCGTGGCCGACGGCACGGTGAACTGCAGGCTGAGGGTGGCCAGTAGGTAGGGCCGGGCGGCGACGTCGGCTTCGCTGGGCTCGCAGTAGCTGACGGTCTCGCGGTGATATTCGGCGGGCCAGTCCTGCCAGTACGCATCCCGCTCACGCAGCCTCACCGCTCTGGCCGGAGCTGTCGTGAGCTGCTCCGGCCAGGAGGAAACCAGACTCACGGCCGCGACGAGGCCGCCGTCCCAGCCGCTGCGCTCGAGCCGGGCGGTCAGCACCTTGGGGTGATAACGGACATAGCCGGGGCTCATCACCGGGCCGGTGGCACGATGCCACGCAAACACCGCCCACTCCACCGCCCGGTCGTGATCGGTCCACGGCTCAAACGTGGCGTCACACAGATAGGCGCCGTACCGGCTGACGCCGTCGCTGGCCAGCTCACGGTCATAGTCGCGGTCCACCCAGAACGCGGTAGGTGTCTGACTCATGTCCGGCCTTCCTCTTTTGTTGGCACCAATATTGATGTTTATTGGCATCACTGTCAAGCCGACACGTCCCTTGGGCTCGCTTGACACCAATGCACCGCTAACCTTGATCCAGCCGACATCCCGGGAGCTGAGGTGGCAGAGGACTGGACGGCGGTTTCGCACGCAATCAGCGATCGCCTGGCCGAGCTGCGCACGACTCAGATGGAGATAGCTGCCAAGGCCCGGATCTCCCTGACGACCCTGCGCGAGTTGCAGCACAACATCAATCCGCGCCGACGGCGCCCGCAGACCTTGGCAGCCCTGTCCGAGGCGCTGGACTGGCCTGCGGACTACCTCGCCAAGGTGCTCCACGGCGAGGATGCCCAGCCCCATGCTGACGAGAAGCATGATCCTGTCCTTGATTCGCTGGCCGCTATTGCGCATGAGCTGGGCGACCTTCGGGAGCGCGTGGACCGGATCGAGCAGCAGCTAGCTGGCGGAGGCGAATAGCTCGTAGCTCCGCCACCCGCTCCAGCAGGCGATCGATATCGGCTCGCGCAGCTCCGAGCCGCGCGGGCGTGACGTTGGCGGCGCTCCCTGCCCGCACGCCGGACTGCGCGAGGTTTCGGCTCATAGACGGAGAAAACCGCTACTGTGACCGCAAATCGATGGCAGTAGCCCTGGCAAACCGATGGCATCCGTAACGGTGACGTAAGCAGCGTGTTGACCGCGCTGGGTTATCGTTATCTCGCACCACGTCAGGCTTGAAAGGACTCCACAGTGGGGCCCGAGAGGGCCAAAACACCCAACCTGGTACTGCGTCGCATCCGCGAGGTAGAACGATGCGAGACGCGCGAGGAGTTCGCTGCTGCCCTGGTGATCGCGGGCAGGCAGCTTGGGGATCGCCAGCTGGGATGCGATGCCCGCCTTGTCGCCAAGTGGGAAGACGGCGATGTGTGGTGTCCCCGGCCCGCCTATCAGCGTGCCTTGGAGGCTCTCACCGGTCGGCCGTTCGCCGAACTCGGCTTCCGGCAGCGAAATGCCATCGAATTGCCATCGCCTTCGGAACTCACCCCGGACAGACTGTCTTTCCATGTCGACGTGGAGGGCCGGGTGTGGGCGACAGTGGACCGCAGGACGTTTCTCGTGGGCACCTCGGCCGGATTGCTCGCACAAGCCCGCCTCGGGCTGGCCGACGATTCAATCCCCGGTTGGACATCATCCGACGCCAGCTCGGTAGCGCCAACTGCCCCGGACCCGTACGGCTTCACAGCCTTCACCAGGGAACGGTGGCCTGACCTGCGGCTATCCCGCCCGCAGCCGGACTACGGTGTCGACTTCACTGCGCTGCTCCCGGCCAACCGGGCCGTCGAGGGAGCGGTACTTCAACTCCAGCTTCACGACGCTGAGGTCACGGACGGCCGGGCCCTGGCCACCGTCACGAACCTGCTTCGGTGGGAGGAATTCTTCCGGAGTAATGGCCGCGGCTTGCTGGTCGCTGCCTTCCAGTCGCCAGAAGGGCCGAGGTTTTTCGCCATCGACAGCCGGGAGGCGGCTCGGCGCGCCGCACACTGTGATACCCCTGCCGTTGTCGTCCCCGATGCGTACGAGC
>JASIGD010000252.1 GCA_030045295.1 Streptosporangiaceae bacterium | reverse complement strand
GGATCCTCGTTCAGCTCCCTGAGCAGCGCGAAACTGGCCAGGCGGAGCGCCAGCGCGAGCGACCAGGACTCACCCTGGCTGGCGTAGCCGCGGGCGGGCAGGCCGCCCAGGGACAGCTCGAGCTCATCGCGGTGCGGGCCGACCAGGCAGACGCCCCGGTCGAGCTCGCTGGCCCGGACCGCGGCCAGCGACTTGAGCATGCCAGCCTCGAGAACCGGCATCTGGTCGTCCCCCGCGTTCCCGTCGGCGCCCGAAGCGTCGGGTCCTTCGGCATCCAGAGCCGAGGCACGGTAGGTCATAGCGGGCACTGGACCCGGCAGCCCGCCGGAGACCGTGCCGTACGCGGCAGCGACATGCGGCCTGAGCGCGGCCACCAGGCGCAACCGCCCGGCCAGCAGCGGTGCCGCCGTCCGGGCCAGCTGAGCGTCCCAGGCGTCGAGCGTGGCCGTCATGGACTCGCGTGCCGCGCCGCGCAGGTGACCCTTGGCGCCCGCCGATTTGAGCAGCGCCGTACGCTGCCGCAGGACCCGTTCGTAGTCGGCGCGCAGGCCTGCGTACCGCGGCGCGGTGGCGACGAGGAGATCGTCGAGGAACCGGCGGCGCTCGCCCGGGTCCCCCTTGACCAGGGCCAGGTCCTCGGGCGCGAACAGCACCGTGCGCAGCGCGCCCAGGATGTCGCGTGGCCGCGGCAGCTGCGCCCGGTTCAGCCTGACCCGGTTGGCCCGGCCCGGGTTGAGCTCGACTTCCACCAGCGCGCTGCCGCCTGCTCCGGTCACCGCCGCCCGGACCACGGCGCGATCCGCGCCGTGCCTGACCAGCGGTGCGTCGGTAGCGACCCGGTGGCTGCCGAGCGTGGCCAGGTAGCCGATCGCCTCGACCAGGTTGGTCTTGCCCATCCCGTTCGGCCCGGTGAACGTGGCCACGCCGGGACTCAGTTCGATGCTGAGATCGGCGTAAGACCTGAAATCGGTCAGCGCGAGCCGGGTAACGTGCACGAATCTGAGACTAGTGAAGGTGGCAGGCAGGCTAGCCCGTCGACCGGATGGGCATGAGCACGTACCGGTAGTCGGGCTCGCGGTCGCTCTTGCCCGTGATGACCGCGGGCTTGGTCGGCGAGGTGAACGATACCCTGGCCGTGTCGGAGTCGATTGCCCCGATGCCGTCGAGCAGGTACTGCGGGTTGAAAGCGATCTGCAGGTCATCGCCGTCGAACGCCGCCTCGAGGATCTCCACCGCCTGCGCCTCCTCTGACGCGCCCGCCTCTAGGACGAGCTGGCCGGGACTGAAGGACAGGCGCACCGCCGTATTGCGCTCGGCGACGAGCGCCACCCGCTTGACCGCTTCGCCGAACGCGCTGGCCGCCAGCTCCGCGGCCGCGCTGAACTGGCTCGGCAGCAGCGCCGCGTATTTGGGGTACTCGCCAGACAGCAGCCTGGTGGTGGTCTGACGCCCGGCCCCCGCGAAACCGATGAGGCTCTCGCCGCCGAGTGAGATGGACACCTCGGCTCCGGAGGTAAGCGCGCGCGCCGTATCGCCGAGCACCCGCGCGGGGACCAGGACGGCCGTGGACAGGTCCGGCCGCACCGGGTTCCAGCGCAGCTCGCGGACTGCGAGCCGGTACCTATCGGTGGCGACCAGAGTGAGCGTGTCGCCCTGGATCTCGATCCTGATGCCAGTCAGCGCGGGCAGGGTGTCATCCCGGCCCGCGGCGATGGCCACCTGGCCGATGGCGGTGGCCAGCGCGTCACTGCCGACCGAGCCCGCCAGCGGCGGCATCTCGGGCAGGGTCGGGTACTCCTCTTCGGGCAGCAGCACGAGGGTGAAGGTGGCGCTGCCGCAGGTGAGCGTGACACGGGTACCGTCGGTGACCAGGTCAACCGGCCGGGCGGGCAGCGACCTCACGATCTCGGCGAGCAGTCGGCCAGATACCAGTGCCGTTCCCTCCTCGTCGGTGACGACGGGCACAGCGGCCTGGGCCGATACCTCGTAGTCGAAGGTCGAGAGCGTGAGTTCCGTCGTGCCCGCGTGCAGGCGCATCCCGGCCAGCACGGGCGCGGTCGGGCGGGTCGGCAACCCGCGCGCGGTCCAGGCTACGGCGTCCGCCAGTTGATCGCGCTCAACTCGCAGCTTCACGGAAACTGCCTCCTACCTGTATCAGCGTGCTTGTCGCGGCGTGGCCGGGGCGCACTTTCGCCGTCCTCGCACGCTGTCGGGCCAGGCCGGTCTCGGATAACGCTCACAGGGCCTACTTGCTGCTCTTCTTTTCCTTTTTAGATAGGTTCGTCGTAGTCATAGGTGCGGTGGACAGTGGGGAGAACTCCTGTTTTCGCAGGTGGGCGCCTCCATCGCCACGCACAGGGGATGTGCCCGGGCGGGGGATGCCGTCGGGCCTGCTGTGCCGGACCGTCGGCGATGCTCGCGTTGCCACCGGTTGTCCCCCGCTTATCCGAAACTCTTCCACAATGTTGTCCACAAACTGTGCGCTTACCCGTGCGGCGCGCCGGTCAGCCTGTGCGGGCCTGCTGCTTGATGCGGTTGGTCAGCTCGGTGACCTGGGTGTAGATCGAACGGCGTTCGGCCATCAGCGAGCGGATCTTCCTGTCGGCATTGATGACGGTGGTGTGATCACGGCCGCCGAACTGCTGGCCGATCTTTGGCAGCGACAGGTCGGTGAGTTCACGGCACAGGTACATGGCGATGTGCCGGGCGGTCACGAGCACTCGCGACCGAGATGTCCCGCAGAGATCCTCGATCGACAGCCCGAAGTAGGAAGCCGTCTGGCCCATGATGGTCGCGGTCGTTATCTGCGGGCCCTGAGCTTCGGGGATGAGGTCCTTCAGCACGATCTCGGCCAGCTGGAGGTCGACCGACTGGCGGTTCAGGCTCGCGAACGCGGTGACCCGGATCAGCGCGCCTTCCAGTTCCCTGATGTTGGTGGAGATCCGGCTCGCGATGTACTCGAGCACCTCGGGCGGCGCGTTGAGGCCTTCCTGGATCGCCTTGCGGCGCAGGATGGCGATGCGGGTCTCGAGTTCCGGCGGCTGGACGTCGGTGAGCAGGCCCCACTCGAACCGGCTGCGCAGCCTGTCCTCCAGAGTGACCAGGCGCTTCGGGGCGCGGTCGCTGGAGATGACGATCTGCTTGCTGGCGTTGTGCAGGGTGTTGAAGGTGTGGAAAAACTCCTCCTGCGTCCCTTCTTTGTTCTCCAGGAACTGGATGTCGTCAACCAGGAGCACGTCCACGTCGCGGTACCGGCGCCGGAATCCGTCCTGCTTGCCGTCCCTGATCATGTTGATGAAATCGTTGGTGAACTCCTCCGAGCTGACGTACCTGATCTTCAGGCCGGAGTAGAGAGTCTGCGCGTAGTGGCCGATCGCGTGCAACAGGTGCGTCTTGCCCAGGCCGGAGTCGCCGTAGACGAACAGCGGGTTGTACGCCTTGGCGGGCGCCTCGGCGACCGCGACCGCCGCCGCGTGCGCGAACCTGTTGCTCGACCCGATCACGAAGGTCTCGAAGGTGTACTTGGAGTTGAGCCGGGTGCCGCCCAGCCGGGGGGCTGCCGGGCCGGTCGGCATGGCGCCGTGCTGCCCCGGGCCTTGGCGGGCGGACTCGTGCTCGGCCGCGTCGCGGGGCTCGGCCCCCTCGGGGGCGTGACTTGAACCGCGGTCGGCATCGGGGAGCACCCTGGTCCCCTCGCGGCCGGGCAGCCCTGGCGGCCGCGCGGAAGGCTCGATCGCCAGGCCGCCGTCGGTCAGGGCGGGAGGCGCGGCCGCCTGCAGCGCCGGGTCGACCGTGACGGCGAGCTGGATATCACGGCCTAGCTGCTGGGACAGGGCCTGGGTAACCAGCGGGCGCAGCCGGGTTTCCAGCTGTTCCTTGACGAATTCGTTCGGGGTGGCGATCAGCGCGGTGCTCTCGACCAGCCCGAGCGGACGGGTGAGCTTCAGCCAGGCCCGCTGGTGCGGTTGGATCTGAAGGTCGGCAAGCCCGTCGAGGGATCGTGCCCAGACTTCTGCCAGGTCTGAATTTGCCACCTGTGCGCTCCCCTCGCTTCCCCTTGCCGCGAGCTAGGGCTCATGATCCACAGAACT
>JASIGD010000251.1 GCA_030045295.1 Streptosporangiaceae bacterium | reverse complement strand
CGGCCGGCCAGCGGGCCGCCGATCAGCTCGATCGCGTCGCGGGCCACCGCCGACAGCGCCGCCGACAGCGGCTCGCCGTCGTCCCAGCGCAGTTCCCCCCGCGGTCCGAGGCGAGGCGCGCGGGTGGGATGACGGGCGGCCGCGTTCACCGCGGCCACGTCGCGGGCGGGCAGCCCGGCGCCGCGGATGCGGGCACTGACCAGCCGGTAGATGGCCTCGCGCAGCGCGCGGGCACCGGCCAGGTCCGCCTCGGCCAGCGCGGGCTGGCTGTGTCCCAGCCCGGCCTCGGAGCGCCAGCGCGCCAGGTCAGCCGGCGAGCGCAACTGCTCGACAGGCCGCGAGTGCCGCCACAGCACGGTCGAGCACAGGTCCAGGCTCACCCGGCCCGCGCGGAAACGGAACGCGTCACCGTCCGCAGTCCGGGGCGATCCGCTGCCGCTCACCAGCCCAACGTAATAGGTTTAACCAGTTACATCAACACGGCGGGCGTTCACCGGCACATACCTGTCACCGACGCGCCATGCCCGGCCGCCACGCTGATGCTCCGCGGGGAAGAGCCCGCGCCCGGCACGGTTGCCGTCACCGGCAAGGCCCGAGTTCACCGGCGTGATATCACGCCAGTGCAGAAGAAAGGCAACTGGAGGATCAACGACAGGACAGGGATATTTTGCCAAAGCTGAGGAACTTCTCAGCCAAGCCGGCGAGCTCTTCGAGTCCGACGAACCATCGGCGGCAGAAAGCCGCTGACGTTCATGACATTCATCCTACGCCGCGGCAGCGCTGATACCCCACTTGGAACCCGGCAATATCACGACACTGACATTGGGCCTAGCATGAGCCCGCTCCGCGACAAAGATTTCCAGCTCCTCGCTGATGTCATCCTCATGGAGCCGGACAACCCGGCCGCGAAGACGCCGGGCCGAAGCAAACACCGAGTTCACCACCTTGGCCCGGTCATCGTTCAGCGTCCCGTGAAACGCCAGCAAGGTTACGCAGCCGTCCGGCGAGCGGATCCCGTGGATGCTGAACTGGACCGCACCATGCTCGGGATGGATGACGTTCATCAAGGGCCACTCGTAGGCAGACCGTCTAACCGTGCGCCTCATTCCCATAGGCCGCAGCGTACGTTACGAGCGCTATGGACGCTAAGCTAGCGGCGTTATTCACATTCTTTTACCAGGAACCTGTAACATTTAAAGACTACGCAACATATGTAACAATTCCTGATGTAATACAGCCACCCGGATCGCCACACAGTTGCCTCATATGACAGGGCGTCGGCGACGTCGTCGTGGTGCCGGTAACGTCACAGGCAGATTCAGGCGGCAGCTAGCCCGAAGTTCCCCCGTGGTACCCGCTGGTGCGGTGCGGGGCAGAGCGGGATCGTCGCGGATAGCCGATCTGACGATGTGCGCGCGGGCCGGGGCACGTACTGTGCGTGGGTAAGCGGGACTCTTGTCCGCTGCTCGCCCTGCCGGAGGAAACGTTTCAGTGTCCTCCGCCACGACGGTCTACCCCCGCGTTGAAACAGCCTTCCCGACGGCTGTCGCGGCGGTCGCGTCTTCTGTCCACCCGCGAACGAAAGGCCGCCCCGTGCCTCAGCGACCGATCATCGTATTCGATGTCAACGAGACCCTGCTCGACCTAGATTCGATGAACCCGATCTTCGAGCGGATCTTCAACGACCCGGCCGCCATGCGCCTATGGTTCGCCGACCTGATCACCTACTCTGAGGCGCTCACGCTGGCCCGCGTCTACGTCCCGTTCACCGACATCGGCGCCGCCGTGCTGCAGATGCTCGCCGCGACACGTGGCATCACGGTCAGTGACGCCGACGGTGCCGAGCTCACCAACCGGTTCGCCGCCATGCCGCCGCATCCCGAGGTCCCCGCCGCCCTGCGCCGGCTCCGCGACCACGGCTTCCGGCTGTTCACGCTCACCGACAACACCCTGGCGATCTCCGGGCGGCAACTGGAGCACGGCGGCATCGTCGACCTGTTTGAGCGCCGCTTCAGCGTCGACGAGACCGTACGACGCCACAAGCCCGCGCCCGAGGCCTACCACTCGGTGGCGACCGCGCTCCAGATCGATCCCGCCGATATCTGCCTGATCGCGAGCCACGTCTGGGACACGATCGGTGCTAGCGCGGCCGGCTGGCAGAGCGCGCTCATCCTGCGCGAGGGCAACGCCCCGCTCGGCGTCGGCCCGCAGCCGGACTTCATCGGCAAGGACCTCGACGCGGTCGCCGACCAGCTAATCGAACGGTACCCCGCAACCGGGAACGCCGGTCAATAAGTGCGCTGACCCTTGGCGCGGCCGGTACGAGACCGCGCCGCGGGCGCCGCAGCGTGCTCGCAGAAACCGCACGCACCTGCTGAAATAGCGATGACCAGCGCGGAGTTGAATATAAGTGCACCGTGCGCCCGCACCCAGCAGGCCGCACCTTGACGAAGGAGTTAACGTGGCGGACACCTACCGCAAGGATCCCGAGGCAATCTCCCGGCTGACGCGGAAGCAGTACCAGGTCACCCAGGAGAAGGGCACCGAGCCGGCGTTCCACAACGAGTACTGGGATAACAAGGAGCCCGGTATCTACGTCGACATCGTGTCCGGCGAGCCGCTATTCGCGTCGGTCAGCAAGTTCGACAGCCACACCGGCTGGCCGAGCTTCACCGCGCCGATCGAGCCGGGCAACGTGGTCGAGCGACGGGACTTCAGCCACCTGATGATCAGGACCGAGGTCCGCTCCGCGCACGGCGACAGCCACCTCGGCCACGT
>JASIGD010000250.1 GCA_030045295.1 Streptosporangiaceae bacterium | reverse complement strand
CGCTGTTCGAGGAGGTCCTGGCCCGCACGTCCGCCCTCGGCTACGCGGGCCAGCCCTCGTACCTGCGGTCGAACTTCCAGCGCGGGGTTAAACGGCTGCCGGTCGCGTGGACGGCATGACCGGTGACCGCCGATCGCCGCCACGGCCATTCCGGCCAGCGGGCCGCCTCGCTTGACCCCGCGGGTACCCGCTGGTTACGCTCAACTTCGCCATGTGGGTCTTTTCGGTCAGGCATCTCAAAACAGGCTTGTTGCTGGTAGCGGTAACAGTTGCTCTTTCGGCTATCTGGTCCTTCCTGCCGCATATTTTCTTTTTCGGCATCGCTGGTTCGGGGGCCATCATCGGGGTGTATCTGCTGGCCACTCACGACACATGGCGCCAGACCGGCCGGGCCGATCCTCTTCCCGCGCGGCCCAAGAGGCCGTCACGGGGATCGGCAGCGGTGCGGACGTCCATGGCACTAGGGGCGTCCATGGCACCACGGGCTTCCAGGGCACCACGGGGATCCGGGGCGGCACCGGGGTCGGCGGCCACGCCGCGAGCGCGCGGCCGGTTTCTGGCCATCGGGGACGCCCGAGCCCGGCGGCGCAACGAGCCGCTGCACCCCGACGCGACGGTCAGCCTCGCCGAGGAGCGCAGCGCGGCCGGCATCGACGAGGTGTTCACCACCCTGGACAACCAGCTGGTCGGCCTTTTCCCGGTGAAGAAGAAGGTCGAGGAGATCGCCTCGCTACTCCTGGTTGACCGGGTCCGGCAGAAGTTCGGCCTGTCTGCGCCGCGGCCGAACCTGCACATGTGCTTTACCGGAGCGCCGGGAACCGGGAAGACCACGGTAGCGCTGCAAATGGCTGATCTGCTACACCGGCTCGGCTACCTGGAGACCGGGCAGCTCGTGCACGCCATGCGCGATGACCTGGTCGGGGAGTACATCGGGCATACCGCGCCCAAGACAAAGCGCGTCCTTGACCGGGCCATGGGCGGGGTGCTGTTCATCGACGAGGCGTATTACCTTTATCGCGCCCATGACTCGAAGGATTACGGCCAGGAATGCATCGACATCCTGCTCCAGGTAATGGAAAATGACCGCGACAAGCTGGTGGTAATCCTCGCAGGCTATAAGGACCGCATGGACGAGTTCTTCGAGAGCAACCCCGGCATGAGCTCGCGGATCGCCCACCACATCGACTTCGCCGCCTACGAGCTGGACGAGCTGGTCGCCATCGGCCGCGCGATGCTGGACCACGCGTCCTATTACCTCTCCGGCCAGGCCGAGGCGGCATTTCGCGACTACCTGACCGTCCGGATGCAGCAGCCGCGCTTCGCCAACGCCCGCAGCGTCCGCAACGAGCTGGAACGCGCCCGGCTCCGGCACGCGTACCGGCTGGCCGCCGAGCCGGACCTGAGCCGGAGCAAGGATGACCTGATGCGCATCGAGCCCATGGACATCTTGTCCAGCCCGGCCTTTTCCCTGTCGGGCATCGACGAATAGGGGCCAGACCAGACAGCCCGGCGGCGCGGGTGAAGGTCGGTGCCGAAAACACGCAGCTGGGCCGGTTCGCGGTGCCCGGATCGTTTGACGCCGTGGCCCGGCTGCCGGCCGGGTCAGGCCGCCGCTGCCCCGGAGACGGGCTCAGCCTCGTGATACTCAGGCTCCTGGGATGGCCGCCATACCCGTCGGCGCCACGGCAAGGCGATGATCATGAACGCGACGACGCCGAGGCTGACGAACATCATCACGTCATTGGCTCTCACCCAGTTGGGCTGGGTCAGCATGTTCATCGGCAGGTAGAAGATGGCCGCGTAGACGCCCAGCACGATCTGCAGGGCGATCGAGAGCCGGGCCGGGCGGGCGGTGGCCGTCGGCGCCTGCCAGACCAGGTACTGGTTGCCGAATGATGGCGTCAGGACCAGAAGTACCGTCGTGGTCACCGTCGCGATGTCCAATGGGTGGGCGCGGCGCCACCACCACACCGCAATCAGGGCGCCGACGATCGCCGCCTTGGTGCCGATGGACCCCGCATGCAGCCACAGCGGATCCTGCCAGACCGGGAGCTGCGTCGGGTGAACGGTCAGCCACACCCCCGACCAGCCGAAGTTCCCGATACTGGGACGGGTCTCATACAGCTGCGTGAGAATGTACCCCAGCTTGCCGACCGGGGTACCGACGGTGACCGGAAGCGTCACCCACAGCAGCGCCATGACGCCGACGGCACCGGCCACGAACTGCGCAAGGCGACGCCATGACTTCAGCGCGAGCAGCAGGGCCGGGGCGAACACGGCGGGCCACGTCTGCGTCGCCACCGCCAGGCCGAACAGGATGCCGGCGGCGCCGGCCCGGCGGCCGGAGATTCCCGGCCCGGCCCGCAAGATGACCACCAACGCGCCCATGGCGAACAAGAAGCAGACAGACTCGGCCTGGCCGTGCACGCTGCTGACCAAGATGGCCAGCGGGTTGCAGGCGTACTGGAACCTGCGCAGCGCCGCACGCTCACCGACCGTTTGGGCGAGCGCGCCGACCAGCGCGACGACCCCCAGGTCGCACAAGATCGGCGGGATCCGGGCGATGATGAGCCAGGACACGTGCAGGTGCAGGGTCGCCCAGTACGCTCCGGCAAGCACGAACGCGTAGACCGGCAGGGAACCCCACCCGTTCGCCCGGTTGTTGATGATCGGGTCCTCGTGGTGCAGCACGTCCATACCCGCGGTCTGGAAATCGTGCACCAAGTCGTAAGGCTGGACGTGGTAGCCGATGGCCAGCATGATCAGACGCAGCACCAGGGCGGTGTAGATCGCGACCGCCAGCGAGGGCTGCCAGTTACGGCGTTGCGCAATCAGCATCAGCGCGACGCCGACCGCGAGAAGCAGCACCCCTGCCACGCACTCAGCCGGGTTCATCTGACCGTAGGTCATGCGGCGTCAACCCTCACGATCAACCCTCGTAAGGACCAGGTACCCCGTACGGCCTTGATGCAGCCGGACGCAGACTGCGCGGAGGGCCGTGACTTCGGCCACGCGCGTTCCTGTCAGTCCGGTCAGCGATCTCACCGCATGATTGTAGCCATCAGCAGCCTGTTGACAAGCTGGCACGTCATTTCTTGCTCGGTGAAATGTGCTCGTACGGCCGCAGGTGCCGGGCCAGCGGATCAGCCGCCACCTCGACCACGCCCAATCCTATTTCGGCTGGGCGCCGGCGGCGGCCAGCCGTTCCCTGGCCCGGCCTACGGCCGCCAGGATGCCGGGGCGAGCACGATCGACAAACCGCGTCACCACATCGCCAGGCCCGTACCTGACCTGGATCTCCGCGAGCCGGTCAGCCGGATCCACCAGCTCGCCGTCGGGTGAGGTGGTCATGTCGCAGAAGCACAGCGCGTCAGCCAGCACCGGATCCGGCGGGGGGAACTCCGCGGCGAGTTCGCCGTCAAGGCCGCGTTCGGCCGCCTCGACGAGCGCGAAGGAGTGATGCGCGACCAAGCGCACGATCTCCTCAGCCACGCCGACGCGGCGCAGGTAGCGCGCGCCGTCCAGCGGGTGAAACCCGGTGTCCTGTGCCGCGGGTGCATACCCGATGTCGTGCAGCCAGGCCGCCGCGACCAGCGTGCGGCCGTAGCCGCCAGGTCCGGCGGCGTGGTCAGCCTGCCGAGCCACGCCCTGAACATGCGCCCAGCGCCGGGGCAACGTCTCGGCCAGTAGTTCCCGCGCCAGCTGGCGAGGCTCATACACAACGTGACAGATTATGCGCAGCAGCGGGGCTGTCGCGGCGGCAGCGGGGCTGTTGTTGCTGAACAGTGTCTTTGTTGGCTTGTTCGTTGGGGTTGCGCGTGTCACATTGGCGGTAGGGAAGGCGGATACAGTGACCGTGACCGTGAGCCGACGTCGTGCCGCGCAGGGGGCGCTCGCGGTCGGTGCTTTGGGAGTTGTCTTCGGGGACATCGGGACGAGCCCGCTGTATACCGTCCAGACGCTTTTCGATCCGAACGATCCGCACCCGGTCAAGGTGTCGCACGACAGCATCTTCGGGGTCGTCTCGCTGATCTTCTGGTCGGTGACGATCATCGTCACCGTCACCTACGTCCTGCTCGTCATGCGGGCCGACAACGACGGCGAGGGCGGGATCATGGCGCTGATCGCCTTGATCCGCCGACGGGCCCTGCCCGGCAGCGCCCGGGCGAAGGCCGTGCTGGCGGCGCTCGGGATCTTCGGGGCGTCGCTGTTCTTCGGCGACAGCATGATCACGCCCGCCATCTCGGTGCTGTCCGCGGTCGAGGGCGTCCAGGTCGCGGCGCCGTCCGTCTCCAGCCTCGTCATCCCCATCACGGTGGCGATCATCGTCGTCCTGTTCCTGGTCCAGCGGCTGGGCACAGGCACCGTGGGGCGGATGTTCGGGCCGATCATGGCCGTCTGGTTCACCGTGATCGGCGCGCTCGGGGTGCGGGGCATCGTCACCCACCCGGTGATCCTGGAGGCACTGTCACCCAGCTACGCCATCGGTTTCCTGGTCGGGCATTTCAGCGTCGCGTTCTTCTCCCTGACCGCCGTCGTCCTGGCCGTCACCGGAGCCGAAGCGCTGTACGCGGACATGGGGCACTTCGGCCGCGGACCGATCAGGCGCGCCTGGCTGCTGGTCGTCTTCCCCGCCTGCATCCTGAACTACCTGGGACAGGGCGCCTTGATCCTGGGCAACCCGGCCAACATCAGCAACCCGTTCTTCCTGCTGGCGCCGGGGTGGGCCAGGCTCCCGATGGTGTTCCTGGCCACCGTCGCCACCGTCATCGCCTCGCAGGCGGTCATCAGCGGCGCGTATTCGGTCGCGAACCAGGCCGCGCGGCTCGGCTACCTGCCGCGACTACGCATCCAGTACACCTCGGAACAGATGATGGGCCAGATCTACGTCCCGTGGATCAACTGGCTGCTGCTGGTAGCCGTCCTCACCCTCGTGCTCGCGTTCCGGACCTCGGCCGCGCTGGCGTACGCCTACGGCACGGCCGTGACCGGCACGATCACGATCACCACCCTGCTGTTCTTCTACTACGCCCGTCATCAGTGGCGATGGCCGCTGTGGATCGTGCTGGCCGGCGGCGGCGTGCTGATCGCCATCGACCTGCTGTTCTTCGCCGCCAACCTGACCAAGCTGACCCACGGAGCATGGCTTCCGCTGCTGATCGGCATCGTCACGTTCATGATCTTCACCACCTGGCAGCGCGGCCGCGAACTTGTCACCCTTCAGCGCGTACGCGACGAGGGGCCGCTTCCGGCGTTCATCGAACAGCTGCACGCCATGAAACCGCCGCTGCACCGGGTGCCGGGCACCGCCATCTTCCTCAACCGCGGTAAGGCCACCGCCCCGCTGGCGCTAAGGGCGAACGTCGAACACAATGAGATCCTGCACGAGTGCGTCTTCATCCTCTCGATCGAGACCAAGCCCGCGCCCCACGTGCCGATCGACGAGCGGATCGCCGTCGAAGACCTGGGCTACAAAAACGACCGGATCATCTACGTCACCGCCAGCTTCGGCTACATGGATCCACAGAACGTCCCTGCCCTCCTGCCGCTCATCCAGCAGGCCGAAGTCGAGACTCCCTTCGACGAAGCCAACCTGTCCTACTTCCTGTCGCACATCGAGCTGGCCAGGGGCCACGCGCCCGGCATGAGCCGCTGGCGCAAGCGCCTGTTCATCGCGACATCACGGATCACCGCCGATGCCGCCGAATACTTCCAGCTTCCCCGCGACCGCACCGTCGTCATGGGCTCACGCATCGACGTCTAGCTGACCGGACCGGCGGCGAGGTCGTGAGAGCGTCCAGCTTCGACTCGCGACCATGGGGCGATGGGTCGTCCCCCGGCCACCCCGGGGCGGGCGAGCCTTCGGCCCACGGCCAGGAAGGCGTTATCGGTGCCATTGAAGATATTGCACGTCAACGCCGCAGGGCGCCGACATGGTTCCCTCGTATTTCTCGGTATCCTGGGCTGAATCGCCAGGTTCGCGGTAGAGGAATCGCGATGGCTTCGGGTTGCCATCGATTACCGGCTTGATACCGGGACTACTTACCGGCGCGGTGATTTACCTGCCGACGTGGTGTGCGGCTTTCCCGGCCCTTCCGGTGCCAACCCAGCGTGCGCCGGTCCTTGCGGGCGTCGACGTTGCTCGCCGCCGGCTAGCGCGTTGTGCGCGCTGCACGTTGACTGGGCGCGTCCCGGCGTTGACTGCGGCTGTGGGCAAGGAGCCTGTCCCTTGTCATTAGTGCGCGACGCCCCCGCTCACGCTTGGGGGAGCTGAAGGTGGGCGAGCAGAGATACCGGGCCATGCTGCGGGCAGCGGATCGCGGCGGCGGGCGTCTTACTGAGAGACTTTTGGTCCATGAGGGCGCTCCCCGTACATTCGGAGCCGCTATGGCTCACTGACTTCCGCCAACGGATCGCGGTATCACTGTGGTTCGTACCGACGATATTCATTGCGGCCGCCGTCGGCGTAGCCAATCTCGCCGGCTGGCTGGACGATCAGATCGCCGCGCCCATCGGCTTCCGGCCAGATTTGGTGAGCGACCCTAGCACGGCCGCAACCTTCGCCGGCGCCATCGCCGCCGCCACCTTGGCGTTCGTCGCGATCGTATTCGCTACCACGCTGGTGGCCATCCAGATTGTG
>JASIGD010000249.1 GCA_030045295.1 Streptosporangiaceae bacterium | reverse complement strand
CCGGGCCCGGCGGAGACGTTCGGGCTCGCCGCGCTCGAGGCGCTGGCCTGCGGAACGCCGGTGGTGGTGAGCGCGGAGTCCGCGCTGCCCGAGGTCGTCGGGGACGCCGGGGCCAGTGTGGCCGGTGAGGACCTGGCGGCCGGGGTGCTCGCCGTGCTGGACCGGCCGGAGCGGGCGCGGCGGAGCGCGGCGAGGGCGCGCGCCGAACGCTACGGCTGGCCCGCGGCCGTGCAAGCCTTCCTCGCCGTGCACCAGGCGCTCGCCGAGGACGTGTCTGAAATAAGCGACGTTGGGTGCGCAAGAGGATGTGGTTTATGTGAACTCTGGGGTCGAATGGAGGCCAACATGACGACCTTCGTCGCGCTCGGTGACTCGATCACGGTGGGCATGGGCGACCCGGCCCCGGGGGGCGGCTGGCGCGGCTGGGCCGCGCTGCTGGCCGCCACCTTGCCCCAGCCCGACGTCCACAATCTCGCGACGCTCGGCGCGCTGGCGGCCGACGTGGAACGCGTCCAGTTGCCCGTCGCCTTGGACCTCAAGCCCGACGTCGCCAGCGTGGTCGTCGGCATCAACGACACGCTGCGCGGCGACTTCGACCCGGAGCGCACGGGCGCGGCCGTCGGCCGCACCGTGGCAGGCCTGAGGGCGGCGGGCGCGCAGGTCCTCACCATGCGGTTGCCCGACCCCGGGCAGATGTTCGGCCTGCCGAAGGCGCTGGCCCGGCCGCTGGCCCGGCGGATGCGCGCGGCGAACGAGGCCGTGGACGAGGTGGCGCGGTGCCACGGCACCGTGCACCTGGACGCGGCCGGTGACCCGGCCACCTACGAGCGCCGCTACTGGAGCGTGGACCGGCTGCACCCGAACGAGCGCGGGCACCGTCTCATCGCGTGCCGCTTCCACGGCCTGCTGGCGGCGTCGGGCTACCCGGTCGGCCCCGGACCCGACCCGGAGCCGTCCAGCCCGCCGCCGACGCGCCTCGCGGAGTTCGCGTGGCTCGCCACCAAGGGCACCGCCTGGCTGGTCCGGCGGTCCACGGACCTGGTTCCGGCGCTGGTTGCCCTGACCGTTCGCGAATTGCTGACCGCGAACGACGACGACGCCCGGGAGCGGGAGCTGGTGCCGGCCTCCGAGAACCTGCCAACCTGAACGCGTTCAGGCGACCTTCAGGAAACTTACGGCTCAGAAACGGGTTACCTTCGGCTGCCCTCAAGCTCCGGAGCCGATGATCGGGAGCGTAACCAAGGGCCAGGCCGCCAGGAGCGGCAGCGAGTTGAGGGTAAGAACCCATGAACGAGATGTACGACCAGAACAACCCGGAGCGCTCCGGCGAGCCGGAGGGCGGACAGGGCTACCCTGGCGCACAGAGTCATCCTACCGGACCGGGCTACCCCGCCGGGCCGGGCTACTCGGCCGGACCTGGTTTTGCCGCAGGATCGGCTTACCCGGGCGGCCCGCAGGATGCCTACGCCAGCGTGCCTCCGCCGCCGCAGCGCAAGAACCGCAAGAAGGGGCTGATCATCACCGGCGCCGTCGCGCTCGCCGCGGGCGCGGCCGCGGGCGGGGTTATCGGCACCGTGCACGCCAGCCCGACGGCTGATTTCACCGCCACCTCCAAGACCGTGCTATCGACCAGCCAGATCGCGGCCAGGGTAGACCCCGCGCTGGTTGACGTGGTGTCCACCGACGGCGACCAGGACGCAGAATCGGCCGGCACCGGCATCGTGCTGTCGGCTAACGGCCTGATCCTCACCAACAACCACGTCATCAACGGCGCCACCTCCATCAAGGTCACCGACATCGGCAACGGCAAGACCTACACGGCGACGGTCGTGGGCTACGACGCGACCCAGGACGTGGCCGTGCTGCAGCTGCAGGGCGCGTCTGGGCTCACCGTGGCCAGCCTCGGCAACTCTTCCACCGTGCAGACCGGGAACAACGTGGTTGCCCTGGGCAACGCCGGGGGCAAGGGCGGCACGCCGTCCGTCGCCGCCGGGCAGGTCACCGCGCTCAACCAGTCGATCACCGCGTCGGATGAGCTCTCCGGCGAGAGCGAGCAGCTCAGCGGGCTGATCGAGACCAACGCGAACATCCAGCCGGGCGACTCGGGCGGTTCGCTGGTCAACTCCTACGGTCAGGTGATCGGCATGGACACCGCGGCCTCGTCCTCGCAGTCCGGGGAATCGTCGCAGTCCACGCAGACGCAGGCTTTCGCGATCCCGATCAACACAGCCACCTCCGTCGCCCAGCAGATCGAGGCCGGCGACGCCTCGTCCACCATCCACATCGGCGCCACCGCCTTCCTCGGCCTGGAGATCCAGTCCTCGAGCGATAGCTCAGGCCTCGGGTCCGGCAGCGGCAGCGGCAGCGGTCTCGGCGGCGGCAGCGGCAGCGGCAGCGGCCTCGGCGGCGGCAGCGGCAGCGGCAGCGGTCTCGGCGGCGGATTCGGCTCCGGTTCAGGCTCAGGCTCCGGTTCAGGCTCCGGCTTCGGCGGCTTCGGGGGCTTCGGCGGCCTCGGCAACCTGGGCGGCCTGGGTGACTTCGGCGGCGAGTTCGGCGGCCTCGGGTCCGGAAGCGGATTCGGGTCGGGTTCGGCCTCCGGTTCCGGCGCGGGAACCAGCACCGGAAACGGCGTGGCGGTCGCGGGCACCCTGTCCGGGTCCCCGGCGGCCGAGGCCGGCATAACCGCCGGGGACGAGATCACCGCGGTGGGCGGCCAGTCGGTCACCTCGCCTGAGGACATCTCCGCGGCGCTGGTCAAGTACCACCCCGGCGACTCGATCACGATCAGCTGGCTGGACTCGTCCGGCCAGTCGCACACCGCGACCGTGACCCTGGCCAACGGGCCTGCCGCCTAAGGTCCAGCTAGGACACCGCGGGCTGATCCAAGCGGCCCCGGACCAGTGATCCCCGTCCCCGCACGACGGGGATCACTGGTTTTTTTTACGTCTGACCGGAGGCAAGTGCCACGGCCCGTTCGGGATAAAAAGGGCGACAGGGACGGACGGAAATCGGGTGCGGGAGCCAAGCTCCACGCGGTCGGGATCTGCGGGTGGGCGAGGAGCCGGTGCCGGAGACCGCCGCGGCCGGACGGGGCGTGGCGGACCTCGGCGCGGCGGTGAGCAGGAGGGCGGGCCGGGCGGGGCGCAACAGGCGTTCGGTGACGCGGCGCGCGGCACCGGCCTGAAGGTGATCATCGAGCCGCAGCGCTGACGGTCCGGCTGCGCCGGGCGCTACGCTGAGGCGCGTGCGTGCGGTGCGGCTGGCGGTGCTCCTCGACTGCTGCTGCGTGCTGGCGTTCGTGATCATCGGGCGGGCGAGCCACGCCAAGGGCGAGAGCCTGTCCGGCATCGCCTCGACGGCGTGGCCGTTCCTGGCTGGGCTGGCGTGCGGGTGGCTGGGGGCCCGGGCCTGGCGTAGGCCGCTCGCGCTGGCGCCGGCGGGCGTGGGCGCGTGGCTCGGGACGGTGGCGGTGGGCATGGTGCTGCGGGTGGTGTCGGGCCAGGGCACCGCGGTGGCGTTCGTCGGAGTGGCGCTGGCGTTTGTCGGGCTGTTCCTGCTCGGCTGGAGGCTGGTGGCCCGGCTGGCCGACCAGGCCCTCAGGCGCCGACAGGGACCTGCGCGGCTCCGACGTCGAAGCCTTCGGTGATGCTGGCGATGTCGGCGAGCTGGTAGCTCGCGAGCACCTCGAGCGACAGCTCGTGCAGCCGGCGGGTCTTCGCGGCGCAGCAGTCGGCCAGCACGGTGACCGGGTAGTCGCGCATGAAGGCCGAACGCACCGTGGTCTCCACGCAGATGTTCGTGATGACCCCGCACACCACCAGCTCGGTCACGCCGAGGCCGCGCAGCAGCGGTTCGAGCGACGTCCACTGGAACGCGTCGAAGCGCACCTTGTCCACCACCATGTCGCCCGGGCCGCAGCCGAGCTCGGCCGCCACGTCGGCGTCCCACGAGCCGACCGCGAGGCCCTCGACGCCAGCTAGCGCGGGGCTGTTCTGCTTGAGCGACCGGCCCTCGTCAGCGCGCCCCGGGCGGTACAGGTGCCTAGTGAACACCACCGGGACCGTTGCCCTGCGGGCCTGGCTGACGGCCTCGGCGGCGTTGCGCACGGCGACGTCCGCGCCCTCCAGGCCCATGCCGATCCTCGCGAACGACCCCTCCGGGTGGCAGAAGCCGTTCTGCATGTCGATGACGAGCAGCGCGCGGTTTTTCGCGGTCATCGGGGTGTACCTCCGTCCCAGGGTCCTGTCCCACGGTAACCGCGCGGCGCGCCGGCTGGACAGGACGCGCGGCGGCGAATACGCCCGCCGCCCGTGGGCAGGGCCACAAATGCGGTTCTGGCCCGTATTCGTGATGGCTACGGTGAGCAGGAAGGGGCTCGTTGGCGCAACGTGCCCCACCTGAGGGTGTCGTTGGCGCAACGTACCCCTTGCCGGATCCAGCCAGTTCCCGGACGCGGCCGGCGATGGCCGTCACGCTGGCCGGGTTCGTCGCGGTACGCGTGGCGATCACGCTGTGGGTGCGCCAGCACTACATCAGCGCGGTCACCACCTGCGGCCGGCCAACGTGCCAGCCTGGTGGCCAAACGGCGCCCAGCGCTACCATCTGGTGGTGTTGTCGTTCTCGGCCCAGACCCGCACGGCCAACCTGGCCCGGATGGCTGAGCACCGGTTCGACGTGCTGGTGATCGGGGGCGGGATCACGGGCGCGGGCATTGCCCTCGACGCCGCCTCGCGGGGTCTGTCGGTGGCGCTGGTGGAGAAGGACGACTTCGCGTCGGGCACCTCCGGGCGTTCCTCCCGGCTGATCCACGGCGGCTTCCGGTACCTGGAGCACCGCGAGATCGGCCTGGTCCATGAGTCCCTGCGGGAGCGCGGGACCTTGTTCCGGCTGGCTCCTCACCTGGTCCGGCCGGTGCCGATGTACCTGCTGGCGGACGATCGCCGGAGCCGGGCGCGGTACCGGCTCGGGCTGGCCGGTTACGAGCTGCTGGCGGCCGGCCGGAACATCGGCCGGCACCGGCCGGTGAACGCGGAGCAGGTCCGGGAGGCGATCGGCGGACTCGGCGGGCGGCCGAGCGGCTACCGGTACTTCGAAGGCCGGACCGACGACGCCAGGCTGACCATCGAGGTGGCCCGGGCCGCGCAGGGGTTCGGCGCGGTGCTGGCCAATCACGCCCGGGTACGGCGGCTCCTCGGCGGCGCCCGGGTGACCGGGGCGGTCGTCGCGGACGAGATCACCGGCGAGCGGTTCGAGATCCGGGCCAGGACCACGGTCAACGCGGGCGGGGTGTGGGCCGACCGGATCCGGGGCCTGGCCGGCGCGGATTCCGGGAGCGAGCTCCTTCGGCCGAGTAAGGGCGTCCACCTGGTGTTCGCGCCGGGTGCGGTCCGGACGAAGGCGGCACTGGTCGTTCCGTCGGCCGCGGGCGACGGGCGATACGTCTTCCTCGTGCCGTGGGGGGACCGGGTCTACGCCGGCACCACCGATACCCCCTACACGGGCGACCTGGACCGCCCGGTCGTCGAGGACTCCGACCGTGACTACATCGTCTCGGCGGTGGCGCAGAACTTCCCGGGAGTGACCGAGCGCGACGTGGTGGCGTCCTGGGCCGGGCTGCGCCCGCTGCTGAACCAGGGCGACGCCGGGACCTCCGATCTGTCCCGCAAGCACGTGATCTTCTCCGAACCGCCGGGCCTGTTCACCATCACCGGGGGGAAGCTGACCACGTACCGCGCCATGGCCGAGGACCTCGTGGACCTGGTGGCCCGGGCGCTCGGATCGGCGGGTCGGTGCCGGACGCGGAGCATCCCGCTCGGGCTGCACGGGCCGGCAGGTCAGGCGTTGCGGCTGGCCACGGACGAGGTGGCGCGCCTGGGCTGGCCGGCGTGGATGGGATCCCGGCTGGTCCGCCGCTACGGCGACGACTGGCTGGCGGCCGCGCGCATGATCGGCCAGGATCCGTCGCTCGGCGAGCCGGTGGTGGACGGGCTGCCCGTGCTGAAGGTCGAACTGGACCTGGCCCGCAGCCGGGAGATGGCCGTGACCGACGAGGACGTCTTCGTGCGCAGAACCCGGCTCACCACCCGCGACGCGTCGGTCGGGCCCGCCGTCACACCTTCAGCAGGATCGGCTTCTGGATGACCTCGAACGTGGCCGGCGTGCTGCCCAGCACCTCCCCGTCCGCCTCGATCCGGAACGGCAGGTCGGTCTCGATCCGCACCCGGCTGGCCTGCAGTTCCACGATGTTGCGGTGGGGAAGGTGCGTGCCCCGGTACACCTTCGGCAGCGTGGTGAAGGCATCGGACTTCGGGCCCACCATGACCAGCACGTCGAGCGCGCCGTCGTCAGGCTGGGAGTTCGGCGAGATCTGCATGCCGCCGCCGTAGAACCGGCAGTTCGCCACGACCACGTTGTGAGCTTTCCACTGGTACGCCTGGCCGTCGGCGTCGAGCCGGATCGTGGCCGGGCGGAAGCCCGGCAGGCTCAGCCAGAACCCGCAGAAATACCTGGCCGGCCCGAGGAACCCGGGGAGCGTGGACGCCCGCGCCACTACCGCGCCGCCCAGGCCGGCTTCGGCGATGTTGGGGAAGTAACGGGTGATCTCCGCGCGGCCGTCGGCGCAGGAGATCTTGCCTACGTCGATGGGCCGGACGCGGTCTCCGGCCAGGTGACGGGCGGCCTGGACGGCGTCGCCGGGGAGGTTGAACGACCGTACGAAGTCACAGCCGGAGCCGGAGGCCACCACCCCGAGCACGGCGTCGGCCGCGATCGGCTGGTCGCCGGCGAACATCCCGTTGACTACCTCGTGGACGGTTCCGTCGCCTCCCGCCGCGACCAGGTACCGCTCGCCGCGCCGCAGGGCGTCCCGGGCCGCCTCGGTGGCATGGCCGGGACCGGTGGTCCGCACGATCCGGTACGCGAGTCCGGCGTCGGCCAGGACGCGCCCGATCCGGGGGAGCCTGTGCTCCAGCTTCCCCCGCCCGGACCGGGGGTTGGCGATGACCACGAGCGGGCCGAACGGGCTGGTCAAGACCTGCTCCGGCGGCTAGTCATGGCACGAGGACCTGAGGATTCAGGATGTGAAAGGGGTCAACGGCCGCCTTGATCTTCTTCAGCACATCGGTCCCGGTCTGGCCGAGCTCTTCGGCCAGGAAGGCGGCCTTCAGCCGTCCGACGCCGTGATGGTGGGTGAGGGTTCCGCCCGCGGCGGCGCACCTTCGCGCGGCCTCGTTCCACGCGGCAAGGTACCGCGCCTCCGCGTCGTGGTCGTCAGCCCCGCTCACCAGGAACGTGAAATACAGCGACGAGCCGGACCGGTACAGGTGGGACAGGTGGCACCCCACGGCCTGCGAGTGCGCGGCCAGGGCGGCGCGGACATCCGCGTACAGCCGCGGCACCGCGGACCACAGCCCGGCGACCTCCATCGTGTCCACGATCACCCCCGGGCCGAACGCGCGGTCAGGTCCCATGATCTTCAGGTAGGTGTCCACGGCATCGTTGCGGTGCTGCCACCAGTGCTCCCCGTACGAGGAGCCGAGTTCGGCCGACGCCCCGGCTCGGTGCAGCAGGCCGGCGGCCAGCTCCGCCCTGGCTTCCAGCCCGGCCAGGCCCGCCGGGAAGCCGAGCATCCCCACGCAGCCGCCGGGGTGGCCGAGCGCCGCGAAACTCAGCTGGGCGTCGGTCTGGTCGTAACCCCGGATGACGACCGCCCCGGTGTCGGCGCGCACCGCTTCTTTCAGGCCGTCACCCAGCGCCGTGAACGACGGGAAGCCGAACGCCAGCCACTGCCAGCCGGCGGGCCGGACCCGGCAGGCCAGCGCCGCCTCCGTCACCACCGCGAGCGTGCCTTCGGAGCCGACCAGGAGCCGCCGCAGGTCAGGTCCGGCGGCGGAACGCGGTACCGGGCGACAGCGCAGGATCGCGCCCTGCGGCAGGACCGCGGTCAGCCCGAGCAGGACGTCCTCGATCGCCCCGAATCCGGTGGACGCCTGCCCGGCCGAAGACGCGGCGATCCAGCCGCCCACCGTGGAAATGGCGATCGACTGCGGGTAGTGGCCGACCGTCAGCCCGTGGCCGGCCAGGACATCTTCCAGCTGGTCGCCGCGCACGCCGGCCTGGACCTGAACCACCTGCGAAACCAGGTCGACGTCGGTGACCTGGTCCATGCGGGACAGGTCAAGGACGACTGACCCGGCCGCCGCCTGGGCCGCGCCGCACACGCCCGAGCCGCTCCCTCTGGGGATTACCGCCGTACGCGTCTGGCTGGCCCAGGCGAGCACCGTGGCCACTTCCTCGGTGCTGGCCGGGAAGACCACCGCGGCCGGCACCGGGAGCTCGTCGCCCCGGACACGCCGGAGCAGGGCCAGTGCCCACGAGTCGATGGCTCGTGCGCGTAGGATCTCCGCGTCGGCCGCGACCGCGCCCTCCGGCAGGCTGCTGGCCAGAACGTCCAGGGTGTCCACGGCGCGGATACTAGCTCACCGGGCGTCACCGGGTCCGCGCCGGCGGGTACCGTAGGCTTGGCCAGCGCGGGAAGGGGCCCGCTGGCCGGAAGTCCGCTGGTAGGAAGGAGGTGCGGTGGATCTCGAGGAGGCGCTGGCCAAGGTTTCTGAGCTGAGCCGGGAAGAGCTGCACATTGTTCGCAAGCGCGGCGAGGAGAAAACACCCGCCCGCGATAGCGGTCATGACTATGACGAGATGCGGCGCACGGCCGACCGGCTAGATCATTACGCGCACCTGCTCCGCAGGCTGCACGACAACGAACTCGGGCAAGACTGGCGGCACGAGAGCAGAAGCGACAGGGCCGGCTGATTGCCTCGCCTCCCGCAGGCGGAAGCACTAGGATTATCTATTATTCCGATGTGAATAGCTGAGAAGGGGATCCATGGTGCTGCTGCCTCGGCCTCGCCGTGGTGTCATAGTCGCCGAACCGCCCGGCGCAGGACCCGGGTACTGGGCCGGGGCACCGTGCGCGGCGGCGGGTGACGGGGAGATCTTCCTGGCCTACCGGCTCAGGCGGCCCATCGGCCGGGGCCGCGGCTACGCGGTGGCGGTGGCGCGATCGGCCGACGGCGAGAGGTTCGAGACGCTGCTGACCATCGGCAAGGCCGAACTGGCCACCGAGTCACTAGAACGGCCCGCCCTGGTCCGCACGCCGGAAGGACGCTGGCGGCTCTACCTGAGCTGCGCGACCGCGGGCACCAAGCACTGGCGCGTCGAGATGACCGAGGCTGCTCACCCCAGCGAGTTCGATACCCGGCGCCGCGAGACCATCCTGCCCGGCGACGCCAAGACTGCCGTGAAAGACCCGGTGCTCCGC
Source organism: Streptosporangiaceae bacterium (assembly GCA_030045295.1). The sequence continues at coordinate 15,312 of JASIGD010000249.1, read as the reverse complement.
CACCACGGCGGCCGGTGGCACCTGTGGGCATCGTGCCATCCGCTGGCCGATCCGCAGCAGACCGACCAGATGACCACCGAGTACGCGACGAGCCTGGACGGCCTGGCCTGGACGTGGCACGGCACCGCGCTGAGCGGGACGCCGGGACGCTGGGATTCCAGGGGAGCGCGGGTGACCGCCGTGCACTTCGGCGCGGGGATGGTGACGGCCTATTACGACGGGCGCGCCAGCGCGGCGGAGAACTTCGAGGAGCGGACCGGGGTGGCGACGGGTGCCGATCCAGCGGCGCTCACCCCGATCGGCCGCGGCCCGAACGCGGCCTCGCCGTATCACGGCGGCGGCCTGCGCTACCTCGACATCGTGCCGCTGCCCGACGGCCGGCACCGGCTGTACTACGAGATGACCGGGCCGGACGGATCGCATGCGCTGCTCACCGAGCTTCGGTGAGCAGCGCTGAGCCCGGTGAGATGCTTAGCTGTTGCGGGGATCGTCTTCGGGATTGACGTATTCCAGGCTAATCGGCCCGATCGCTGTTACCTGGGTGACGTACTCGCCGGATTTCGCCCAGTGAAAGTGGGATGTGCCACCGGGCAGAACGATGACGCTACCCGGCGGGTACGCCTCCAGCTTGGCACCGTCGAACTGATCGCCCAGGCCGATGTAGAAAACACCGGACATGACGGTGTAGACCCGATCCTCCCGATGCCTGTGCGGCATCAGCTTCACGCCGGACGGCACCTTGACCCTGACCACGTAGGGACCGGGCTCTGACGGGTGACCGACCACGGCAGCGAGTCGGGCCGAAGGCGGGAACGCCTCGAACGGTTCCCAGTCGATATCTTCGGGCCGCACCCACGTGAAAACGTCTTGGCCTGGCTGGTGAGGTGGAACCATCGGCAAACCTCCTGGTCCGGTGTTGCTCCTCGACAGGAGCGGCAGCTACAGGATCGCTGTGACTACGTTCGCGTTCCGGGCGGCCCGTCGCACCTGGGGAAGGCGCTGGCCGGTGCCCTGGTCTGCCGGCCAACGCCGGTAGCCTCGCCGTGTGACCCGAGCTGAGGAGCGTACCCGCTGGACCATCCACTCTGATCGGGTGAGTGGCCCGGCGGCTACGTCGACCCTGGCGAGGACGGCCTGTCCGCGGCCGCCCGTGAGGTGCGTGAAGAGACCGGCTACCGGCCCCGCTCCCTCGAGCATGTGCTGACCTTCCAGCCCACGCCCGGCACCGCCGACAGCCCTCACGAGCTGTACCTGGCGCGGGGCGCGGACCGGGTCGGCGTACCGGACGCGAACGAGACCGAAGCCGTCCGCTGGATCCGACTGGCTGAGATCCCTGCCCTGATCGCCAGCGGCGAGATCAACGGCGCCGCGACTCTCATCGGCGCCCAGCACGCGCTGTTGACGGCCGGGCCGCACACTCGCTCAGGCTAGCCCAGGAGGCCACTGGTTCGGGGCTAGCCCGGGCGGCCGTTCCTGGCCTGGCCCTGGCCGGAGGGCCTGCTGCCCACCATGCCACCCGAGCGGTCTCGCGGCCCGAGCCAGTCCTGGAAGTCCTCGCGCAGGACGTCTTCGAGTAGGTCGATATCCGCCTCGAAGCGCGGGATGAGCTGCTGGCGCTGCTCCCAGCTGAGCGGCTGGCGCTCGCGGCTGTGACGCTGCAGGAAACGCTCGAGCGGACCGGTCAGGGTGGCCGCGGTCAGGCCGGGGACCCGGCCGCCCACCGCGTTGCCTGCCCGCTGCGCCACCGAGACGACCCGGTGGGCCAGCGTGGATTCCGGGTGCGAGGTGACGTTCTGCCGTGGTATCTCGGCCAGGACGCCCTGCTCGACGCCGAGGAACGCGCAGATCCGGTCCATCGTCTGGGCGGGCTGGTCGACGAGCAGCCGGTAGCGCAGGACGAGAACCTGCTCGCGCGGAAACAGCGTGAACAAGTACTGGAGTTGCTCCCCGTAGCGGCCGAGCCCGACGTAGTGCCAGAAACTCGCCCAGCCCGCGGCGATCCGGCGCTCCTCCTCGCCGCAGGCTCGGACGAAGTCGCCGATGGGCTCCAGGCCCGCCGACCATAGGTGGGTCCAGTTCGAGTGCGCCCGTTCCACCGGGTCGCGCACGATCACGATCAGCTTGGCGCCGGGAAGCGCCGTCCGGATCCGCCGCATCGCGGCGCGGTCGTACAGGTAGAGCGGAGTCGATTCGCCGCGCAGCGTCCCGGGCGGAGCCGGATCGAACAGCGCCTCGTAATCCTGCTTGCGCCATACGTGCTCGCGGTAGGTCAGCACATCCCCGGGCCCGCCCCGGGTCGGCGGGGGCCCGTCGGAGAGAAAGAACTTCGGCTCTTTGATGGCCGACATGTACAGCCCCGGATGGCCGGCCAGCGCGACGTGCAGCGCCGTGGTGCCCGCCTTAGGGGCGCCGATCACCAGGAAGTCGGGCATGGCCACGCGGGCCTCCAGGATTCTGCACCTACAATTTCGATTAGAATAGTTGGGCATTGCTCTTCTGGCTATTCCTGCCCGTCAGGATCGCTTTAACCCCGCGGGCTCGGGACCAAACCGCGGGCTCGGGCCGCGGTTCAGGCTGCGGGCCGGTCGGCGGCCAGTAGGAAGGGGAGGGCGGCGAGCATGGACAGGGCGCAGAGGAGACCGGCGACGATATAGGGGGCGCGCAGGCCCGCCGCGTGCGCGACGAAGCCGCCGGCGAGCGCGCCGATCGGCATCAGACCCCAGCCGAGCATGCGGTAGACGCTGTTGACCCGGCCGAGCAGCTCGGAGGGGACGATCCGCTGGCGCAGGCTGACGGTCACCACGTTCCACATCGTGACGGCGAATCCCTGTCCGGCCAGCATGAGTGCGGCCACGGCCCCGTCCGGGGACAGCCCGATGCCGACGAAGACGGCGGCGTCGATGGCTCCGCCGATGACCAGCGAGGGCAGAATGCCCAGCCGGCGGGTCAGCGCCGGGCTGACCAGGCCGCCGAGCACGCTGCCAGCGGCGGTCGCGGCCAGCAGGAATCCGTAGCCACGGGTATTGACGTGCAGCGTCTGGGTGGCCAGCAGGACCAGGACGGCCTGGCCCATCTGGTTGGCGAAGTTGTAGACGCCGAGCAGCACGGCGACCACGCGCAGCAGGCGGTGCCTGGTCAGCCAGCGCAGCCCCTCCGCGACCTGGGCTCGGATCTTAGCTCGGCCAGAACCTTTAGCACCCTTGGCGGACCTGGGCAGGGTGGCCACCAGCGATGACGAGGCGGCGAACGAGGCGGCGTCCAGCCCGAACGGCAGCGCCGCAGCCGCGGCGAACAGCAGGCTGCCGATCGGCGGACCGAGGAACGACTCGCCCACCGTCAGGCTGATCTGCTGGCTGCCGTTGGCCCTGGGCAGCAATTCGGGCGGCACCAGTTCGGGGAGCACGGACTGCGCGGCGTTGCTAAAGACAACTTCGGCGCTGCCGAGCAGCAGGCCCGCCCCACTGAGGACCGCGATATTCGCCTGCCGGAAGACGATCAGGACCGCCACGACCGCCACGACCAACGCCTGCGCGGCCTGGGCGCGCCACATGAGCGCGGCCCGGTCGTAGCGGTCCACCAGGGCGCCGACCGGCAGCGAGAGCCCCATCCAGGGCAGATATATCGCGGCGGTCACCACTGCGACGAGCCGCGGATCCTTGGTGATCGTCACGGCCAGCAAGGGCAGTGCGGCCACGAATGCGCCGTCGCCGGTGCTGCTGACAGCGTTGGCCCACCACATCCGCCAGTAATAACGGCCCAGTGTCGGCCGGTGGCCTGCCCCGGCTCTGGTCTCGGTCCCTGATGCTTGCGCCACGGTGGCCAGGGTGCGCGAGACCGGATACTCCGGGCTACGGTTAAGTCATGGGCTAAATCCTGGCGCCTATGGGCCAGGCCCGGCAAGCTGACGGTTCGGGAGGCGGCATGCTGTTGGTGCTGGAACTGGACGTGGCGGATCTCGCCGCGACCAGATTCGCGACCTCGCCGCTGTACGAGACCCTCAAGGCCGTCCAGCTGCTGGCCTTGCCCTGCCCGCCCGCGGTCAACCTGCCCTGGCTGCGCTGGGCCAGGGCGCGGCTTGAGCGGCGGCCGCTGCGGCTGCCTCGGCTGTGGCCGCTCGTCGTGAACGGCCTGCCCACCTATCCCGAGTTCCTGGTCCCGGCGCCCGCGCTGAGGTCGCCCAGCATCGACGCCGAGCTGGCCCGGATGTGCGCGGCGCCGGCCGAGGCGGTGCGGGCGAGCCTCGGCCGCGTGTTCGGCCATCACCCGTGGCCGGACAGCGCGACGGAACTGGCCGAGCGACCGCAGGAATCGCTGGCGGAAATAGCGGCCGAACTAGCCGAGTGCCACGACCGACTCATCCTGCCGCACTGGGAGCGGATCCGCCCCGTGCTCGACGCCGACATCGCGTACCGGGCCGGGCTGCTGGCCGGCGGCGGCGCCCGGTCACTGTTCAGCGATCTTCACCCCGACCTGCGCTGGTCCGAGGGCACGCTCACGCTCACCGATACCGACGAAGGCCCGTCGTGCTTCCGGATCATGCTGGGACCGGACGGGGTCGTTCTCATGCCGAGCGTGTTCAACTGGCCGGAAGTCTCGGTGAGCAAGGCGACGAGCACCCAGACCGCCTTGGCGTACCCGGCGCGGGGGACGGCGACGGTGTGGCAGGGCGGGCCAGGCCTGCCCGCGTCCGACCGGGCCGACGAGCGTGAGGAGGCTGTCGAGTTGCTGCTCGGCGGGCCGCGGGCCCGGCTGCTCGTCGCGCTGCGTTCGCCCGCGACGACCACCGCGCTGGCCCGCCGCCTGGGCGTCACGGCGAGCGCTATCTCGCAGCACCTCGCCGTGCTGCACCGCGGCGGGCTGGTGGACCGCCAGCGCAGCGGGCGCACCGTGCTGTACCAGACTTCCGGTCTCGGCCTGGCCCTGCTGGGCCAGGCCGGCGAGACGCTGACGGAGCGGGAGGACGCCGACCGGGAACCCTAGAGGTGGGCTGCGAGCCAGTCCGCCATGGCGGACCTGGACTCGAAGGCGTGATTGGTGAGGCCGTGGCTGCCGTCCGGGTCCAGCATCAGCTCGGCACCCGGGGCCTCGCGGGCGAGGCGCTCGGCATGGTACGGAGGGATGAGGCGGTCCCGGCCGCCGTGGGCGACCAGCAGCGGGCAGGTGATGCGCGCGGCGGCGTCCTCGAGGGTCAGCGCGGAGGCCCGCTCGCGGGCCTCGGCCGGGCTGCCCGCGCCCGACCTGCGCTCGAAGGTGGCCCGGGTCTGCGGCGGCAGGGTGTCCCAGTCCAGGTCCCACCGGTACGGGCCGGCCAGCGCCACCGCCGCCCGCAGCCGCGGCTCGTAGGCCGCAGACCGGGCCGCGTAGTACCCGCCCAGGCTCACCCCGAATCCGCCGATCCGCTCCGGGTCGATCTCGTCGCGGCCCTGCAGGTAGTCCGCCACGGCCGCGGTCACCCGCTCGTAGGCGGGCTCAATAGGCAGCTCGTATTCGGCCTCGCCCTGGCCGGGTCCGTCGACGGCGATCACCGCGAGGCCGCGGTTCAGCATGTACTCGGCGGTGGCCTGTAGTTCCTCCTTCACCGAATCAAGGCCGGGCATCATGATCACCGCGGGATACCGCCCGCCCGCGGCGGGAACCCGGAGATACGCCGCCAGCGCGGTGCCGGCGTACGGAACGCGGACCAGCTCGGCAGGCGGGGTCAGGGTCCCGGCGCCACGGCGGAAGCTGGCCACGGTGCGTTCGTGCGCCGCGCGCTGCTCGTCCGGGTGATCGACGAAGACGAACTTGCCCCAGTGCCAGCACAGCGCGGCGCGCCGCCAGGCCTCGCCGGCGGTCGTCGCCCGCCCGGACTCTTCCGCGGTCTCGGCCACCTGCTCGTAACGCCGGGCGGTGCGGCCCCACTCACGGCACCAGTCGTCCCAGACGGCGATGCGGCCCACGGTGGCCTGGAAATCGGAGTAAGCGGTGCCGTTCGCGACGAAGCGCGCCGCCCAGTGCGCGTTGGCCGCTGCGACGCGCTGATCCGGCGTCGGCGTACCGCGCCCAGCCGCCACCCCCGAGTACAGCTCGGGACGGCGGTCGGCCAGGCGGTCGGTGTCGCCGCCGAGGCTCTTGTTCCTGGCCCGCTTCAGGTCGCAGGGCGCGGCGAGCACCGCGGGAAGGTCGTCGAGAACAGGCCCGGCCAGCGGGTAACCGTTGGGGCCGACGATGACCGAGCCGCCGGTCCAGGACACGCCGCGCTCGGTACGGCAGCGGTCGGCCACCGCCAGGAAGATGCCGTTGGCGGCGGCATCGGCCTGGGCCTCGATCACGTCGGGCGGGCGCTCCCCCGGCTGCCTGGGAGTCGCCGGCCAGTTCACGGGCGCGGCGATGAGGTCGGCGCCGGCCAGCGTCGGCAGCCGGACCCATTCGGGAAACTCCAAGTCGTAGCAGATCATCACCGCGACCCGGCCGAACCCCAGGTCCACCACTGGCGGCTGCGCCTCGCCGGGGGTGAAGACGAGCTTTTCCGCGTCCCACAGGTGCGCCTTGCGGTAGACGGCCCTGGTACCTGACGCGTCGACGACGGCCGCGCTGTTGTACAGGTTGCCGTCGGCGCCCAGCTCGCAGAACCCGCCGACGATCACCAGCTCGTGCTCGGCGGCCAGGTCACGCCAGCGGCGGAGAGTCACGTTGTCGGCAGCGGGAGAAGCGAGATCGCGGGCTTCGGCCTGCGCCTGGACGGCCGCGGTGCCGAAGACGTAACCGGAATCACATAGTTCGGGCAGTACCACCAGCCGAGCTCCGGCGGCGGCCGCCTCGGCCACCGCGTCGGCCGCCGCCGCCCGGTTGACGTCCGGCTCGCCGATCGTGATGCTGAGCTGCGCGACCGCGATGACCGTGGGTTCCTGGCGGCTGTTCACTATGGGGTGCTCCGTTCGGGGTAGGGGCCATCTAAGCATCATCCAGGACGGGACCGTTCACCGCGATCCCGTAACGTCAGCTGGAGACGACGTACGGAAGGAAGGCTGGCGGTGACGGGACACGCGGATGTGGTGGTGATCGGCGGCGGGCACAACGGACTGGTCGCGGCGGCTTACCTGGCGCGTGCGGGCCTGCGGACGGTCGTGTGCGAGCGACGCGAGGTGGTCGGCGGCGCCGCGGTCAGCGAGCATCCGTTCGGGCCGGACTACACGGTGACGTCGCTGTCGTACGTGGTCTCGCTACTGCCGCCGGGTCTGGTGCGCGACCTGCGGCTGGAACAGCACGGGTACCACGTGTACGCGCAGGGACCGTACTTCGCACCCCGGGCGGACGGGCGGTACCTGCGGCTGCCGGATGACCCAGCCCGGCGGCGCACGGAGATCGCGCGGTTCTCGGCGCGGGACGCCGACGCCTACGCCGCCTATTCCGAATACCTGGCCGGCCTCGGGCGGGTACTCGGGCCGCTGCTGCACCAGATCCCGCCGCGGCTCGGGTCGCGGCGTCCGCAGGACCTGCTGCGGCAGGCGTTGCTGCTGACCCAGCTGCGGACGGTCGACGAACGGGCCGCGGTCGACGTGACCCGGCTGCTCACCGGCAGCATCGCGGATTTGCTCGAAGGGTACTTCGAAAGCGACGCGATGCGCGGGCTGCTGTCGGTGTCCGGGGTGATCGGGACGTGGGCCGGGCCGCGTTCGGCCGGGACCGCGTACGTAATGCTGCACCACCACATCGGCGAGACCGCGGGGCACTCCGGCGCCTGGGGGTTCCCGCGGGGCGGCATGGGGGCGGTGACGGCGGCGTTGGCCCGGGCGGCACGGATGTTCGGGGCCCAGGTCAGGACCGGCGCTGAGGTGGCACGCATCCGCACTCGCGACGGCCGGGTCAGCGGAGTGACGCTGGCCGACGGGGAGTCAATCGACGCGCCGGTCGTGGTCACCACCGCCCACCCGCAGATCTCGTTCCTGCGGCTCCTCGACCCGGCCGAACTGCCCGGCGGGTTTGTCGCCGACATCCGCGGCTGGCGCAGCCGCAGCGGAACCGTCAAGATCAACCTGGCGCTGGACCGGCTACCGACCTTCGCCAGCCACCCGGAGCCCGATCCGTCGGTTTACGGCGGCACGATCGTGCTCGCCGAGTCGCTCGACGACATCGAGACCGCGTTCCAGCAGGCCGTCTCGGGAGCTCCGGCCGACCTGCCGTTCGCCGACATCTGCATCCCGAGCGTGTTCGACGACTCCCTGGCGCCGGCCGGGAAGCACGTCATGTCCATGTTCACGCAGTGGGTGCCGCACAGCTACGCCGACTCCCCCGACGATGCCGCCCTCCAGGCGTACGCCGACCGCGTGCTGGCCCGCGTGGAGGCCGTCGCGCCCGGATTCACCGCCTCGGTCCTGCACCGACAGGTGATCGGGCCGCGCCAGATGCAGGAAGAGTACGGGCTGGTCGGCGGGAACATCTTCCACGGGGAGCTCACGCTCGGGCAGATGTTCCACGCCCGGCCCGCGGCCGGCTACGCCGACCTGCGCACGCCGGTCCGCGGGCTGTACCAGGCCGGGTCGGCCACGCACGGCGGCGGCGGCGTCACCGGCATCCCCGGCCGGAACGTGGTCAGGCAGATCCTGGCCGACCGCCGGTCCGAACGCTGGCGGCGGATGGGGCGGCCCGGCCCCACTCGCGTTCACTGATCCACAGTGAGACGTGGGCGGGCTCCAGCGCCCGCTGCACCACGCTGGCCAGGTCGGCCTGCACGGCGTTCACGTCTACGGCGTCCTTGAGCCGGGCGGCGAACGCGGCCACGGTCTGGTCAGCGTCGTAGCGGACCCGGTTGAACCGCCGGTCCACCGCCCGCTGCACCCGCGTTCGAACGGGGTTGAACAGCGCCGCCGCGGCCAGCGTGGCGGCGGCCACCGCGACCGGCGTGCGGAACCCGAACACCTGCGTGGCCAGCAGGACCAGTCCCGCGTATACCCCGACCAGCAGCCCGGTTACGATTGCGTAGGCCAGGGTGCGGCTGATCAACCGGTCGATGTCGTACAGCCGGTACTTCAGGATCGCGACTCCCACCGCAGCCGGGAGCAGCGGGAAAACGATGTCGAAGGCGAGCAGCGGGTTGTTGCTCAACTGGGCGGCGACCAGGATGACCACCCCTACGACCGCCGAGGCGTACATGAACCACTTGAGCTGGAGACGCTCGTCATGGCTCGATCGCCGGAAACGGGCGATCATGGCGATCACGCTGAGCGGCAACACCAGGAGCGTGGCTTCCTGAGCCCAGTTGTAGGCGGTGCTGAGCGGCGCGACGATCGTCACCGGATCCCGCAGCCCGGGAAAATTGGTGGAGAAGTCGACGTTAGACAGCGCAGCGGTTACGAACTGGCCGAGCCCGGCGATCACCGCCACCCACACGACCAGCCGCCACCGCCGTGAGGGAGGCCGGCCGTCCGGGAACAGCAGCGGAGTCAGGAAGATCATCGTTTGCAATATCGCCAGCAACAACGGCGAGGTCCAGCCCACCCACGCCGCCTCGGGAAGTTCGGCAGCCGGGGCCCGCCCTGCGTAGGCGATCGTCGTCAGGCCTACCGCGCCCACCAGGCCCACAGCCAGGAACAGCCATCCGAGCCGGTTTCCCGTCCGCGCGGCAACCAGCGCGCCGACCAAGGCGAACGCGAGCAAGACCGGTGCGGTGCCAAGTTTTTGGTTCCAGCCCTCGCCGCCCGTCAAGCCGATCACCAGGCCCGAGGCCAGCAGCACGACGGCGATGCCGAGCAGCGCCCCGGCCAGCCCGGCGCGGTGCCGCTCTGCTAGCGCCGTCATGGCTGGACTCCGCCAGGGCCACGCTGACATGCGGCTCGCACTGACCGCCCGGTCGCGCGGCCGGTTCGGTCGGCGGTTCAGCGGCTGCTGCGCCATGACGCTCTCCAGTCACGTGCGTTCTCACCACGTGCAGGGCCAGCCTACGAGGCCAGCGATACGGGACCGTTACGGCGAGCGGAGTACTGGCGGGATATTTCAGGGCGCTCGGGGCGTCACAGGCTTTGCGTCCCGGGACGCATGGGCGAGGGCGGCCACCAGCTCGAAGGAACGGAGGCGGTCGGCGGGGTCAAAGACCATCGTGGTGAGCATCAGCTCGTCGGCGGCGGTCGCTTTGAGCAGCTCGGCCAGGCCGTGGCGGACGGTCTCGGGCGAGCCGATGATCTGGGTGGCCTGCCGGTCCTCCACGAACGCGCGCTCCAGGTCGGTGTACGGGTAGGCGGCCGCCTCCTCCGGTGATGGGAGCGGCCCGGGATGGCCAGCTCGCAGCCGTAGGAACGACAGCGCCCCGGGCCCGGCCAGCCAGCGGGCCCGGTCGTCGGACTCCGCGCAGACCACCGCGGCGGCGACCATGGCGTACGGCTGGCCGAGCGCCGCGGACGGGCGGAAGTGCGAGCGGTACAGGGCCAGCGCCGGGAGCGTATTAGCGGGACTGAAGTGGTGCGCGAAGGCAAACGGCAGGCCGAGCAGGCCGGCCACCTGAGCGCTGTATCCGCTGGAACCGAGCAGCCACACGGCGGGCTGATGCCCCCGGCCCGGCACCGCGGTGATCTGCGCGAACGGGTGGCCTTCGGGCCAGCGGCCGGTGAAGAAGCCGAGCAGGTCCATCAGCTGATCGGGGAAATCGTCCGCCGACAGCGCCTCGGGCGAGCGGCGCAGCGCCGCGGCCGTGACCTGGTCCGTGCCTGGTGCGCGGCCGATGCCCAGGTCGATGCGGCCGGGATGGAGCGCCTCGAGCATGCCGAACTGCTCGGCGACCACCAGCGAGACATGGTTCGGCAGCATCACGCCGCCGGAACCCACCCGGATGGCGGCGGTCGCGTCGGCGATGTGGCCGATCAGCACGGCGGGCGCCGAGCTCGCGATGCCGGGCATGTTGTGATGCTCGGCGACCCAGAACCGCCGGAAGCCGAGGCGCTCGGTGTGCCGGGCCAGGTCGATCGTGGCCCGCAGCGCGTCTCCGGCGTTCCCGCCATCGGGCACGGGGGCCAGGTCGAGGACTGAGAGCGGCACGGCACCGGGATCCATCGCCAGGCCCGCGCGGCCCTCATCGCTCGCGTCCACGACTTGTCCGAACAGCGCCAGGCGATCCGTTCTTCCGCCCGCGGTCGTCGAGCTCAGCGAGCAGCGACCTGGTGGCGCGTCACCCGGGCCGCCCGTCGCGCGGGGCAAAGACCGCGAGCGCGTCTGCGTCGCTGGCGCGCGCGTGCAGGAAGTAGTCGGCCCATTCGGCGACGCCGGGGTAGGACGACTGTTCCCTGACCAGTGCGCACGCCGCCGCGGCGTCGTAGCCGGTGCGCCGCATCGTGACCGCGCCGTCCGCCAGCAGGGCCCAGTGCGCGCCCTGGCGTCCGTACGGCATGCCGACGCTGCCCGGGTTGATGATCTGCCGCCGGTTCGCCAGCCTGGTGAACGGCATGTGCGTGTGCCCGCAGACCACGGTCATGACCTCGTCGGGCAGCCCCGCCAGGACCTCCGCCCACCGGTCCAGCCGCGAGTCCACCACCACGACCTCCTCATCGTCGCGCGGCGTGGCGTGGCAGAAGACCACCTCGCCGAAGCCCTCGACGGGGAGCGTCACCGGGTAGGGCAGCGCGGCCAGCCAGTCGACGTGATCGGCGGTGAGCTGGCGCGCCGCCCACGGCGAGATCGCGTCGCCCACGTCGTCGGCCTGGCCGCGGGCCAGTTCGACCAGTTCGCGGTCTGCGTTGCCGCGCACCCAGACGACCCGGTCGCCGAGCCCGAGCAGCCGGTCGAGCACCGGCACCGGCTGGGGGCCGGCCGCGATATCCCCGGTGAGCACGATGCGTTCGGCGGCCCGGACGGCGGGCTCGGCGAGAACCGCGTCAAGCGCGGGCAGCACGCCGTGAACGTCGGATAGCACCGCGACGGAAGCAACCACCACGACCACCCTGCCCGCTGGCGGCGGTGGCCGCCAGCTATCTCGCTGCCGGCGTAACCCGGTTACCGCCTGCGGCGTCGTTGCCTGATCTTGATGTAGCCGAAGAGCGGGTCTCCGGTCACGGTGACGGTCGGGGCGCCCGGGTCCGCCGTCTCGGCGGCCTTGTTGCTGACGTGGCCGGTGTAGGCGCTCATCGGGCTGACACGCGCTGCCCAGCCTTCGGGCAGGATCAGCTGGATCCAGCCCGTCCTGGTGATGACCTCCACGGTGACCTCGGGATAGGCGCAGGAGGCCTCGGTGAAGTCGATCGTGATCCAGCCGGTGGTGGATTCGGCGGTGATCAGGCGGGGGACGATCCAGCGGCCGGCCTTCCTGATGTTGAGCGTCTTGGTCTGGAGGACCAGCGTTTCCGGCTCGGTGCCGATGCCGGGGAACGACGTAAACCCGGGCTGCGCGGGCAGGTCGGCCAGCAGGGTGGCAAGTTCGCCGTACGTCTTCGCGCGGTAGGCCTGGTCCAGCCTTTCCTCCAGCTCCCAGAGCTCGATCCGGCCCTCCCTCGCGGCGACCCGCAGCCGCTCGGCGACCGCGTCCCGGTCCGCATCCGCCGCCCGCTGCGCCGCTATGTCGCCCGGCAGGTCCGCGTCGGTCATAGCGCGACTGTAGGACATGCCCCGCCGCGCAGATACCCAAGGCCCGCGCCGGTGCGGCCCTCGACGCGCCGGCCCTTAGTGGTGGACCGCGGCGAGCAGCGCGGCGTAGGCCCGGACCAGCGCCGCGTGCTCCAGCGGGAGCAGCGGGCTGTCCGGCTGGCGGCCCTCCCTGAGCCACTGATCGGACAAGTCCATGGCCTCGGCCCGGTACACCGCGACCGGCCGGACCGCGTCCTCGGGCTCGCTGTAGAGGTAGCAGTACAGGCGGGTCAGCGAACCGATGAGCTCATCGCCCGGGGCCGCGGGATCCGCCGAGTACTGCCGCTCCCGGTGCGCGCGCCACCAGTCGATCTCGAGCCAGGCGGCCCGCGCCGGGTCCGCGGGCTCGCCGTAGCGCAACCTGACCAGCGCGTAGAACCGGCGCATGCACGCCCGCGCCCCGTCCGGGTCGTTGTCGGGGAGGGGCGCCCAGGCCTGGCTGGCGCGCAGCATCAGCCAGGCGCCGCGCAGGGTCCGCACCCAGTCCATGCCGAAGCCCATCCGGATCAGCCCGAGCAGAGCGGCAAACACCTGAGGCCAGCGGCGCAGGTAGTAACCCACCCACATCCGGTATTCCAGGTCGGCGATGCGGACAGGGTCAAATGACCGGAGCCGGCTCGGAGCCCCCGTACCAACCGCTCCAGTGCGCATGGGCCTCCCCCCTCCTGTTTTCTACCAAAGGTGCTCTGTCATACCTTGCAGGGGAACACGGAGCCCGCGGACGCGTTCGGCGAAATCCGCGTCGGCCGTGGTGCGGAGCTGCCACCACGGCCCGTTCGGGGATCTGGGGCGCGTGCCGGTGGCGGAAACGGCTGACGCCACGGCCGTTCGGGAAAAAAGATCTTACGTGAGAGGGTGGTCGGGTGCCCGCACTGACCCAAGCCGAAGCCGCCGCCCGGGCCGCGCTGATCGACGTCGAGTCGTATGACGTGTTCCTCGACCTGGCGGCGGATCCGGTGCGGTCGCGGAGCGAGATCAGGTTCCGCTGCCGGGAGCCGGGCGCGGCCGCGTTCGCCGACCTGACCGTCGGGGCGGTGCGGAGCGCGGTCCTGGACGGCCGCAGCCTGGAGCCGGCCCGGGCGGGGCGGCTCAGCCTGCCCGGGCTGGAGGCGGAGAACGTGCTGGCGGTCGAGGCCGAGGTCGCGTACTCGCGCGACGGGCGGGGGCTGACCCGGTTCACCGACCCGGCCGACGGCGCGACCTACGTGCTGAGCTCGTGCTACCCGACCCACGCCCAGAGCATCTTCTGCTGCTTCGACCAGCCGGATCTCGTCTCGGCGACGACCATTTCCGTGGCGGTCCCGGCCGGCTGGGAGTGCGTGGCGAACGGCCCGGTCGAGCAGCGACCCGCTCCGGGGCAGGCGGGAGCCTGGCGGTTCGGGACGGTGACCGGGACCAGGCCGTACGACCTGACCGTCTGCGCCGGGCCTTACGTACGGGACTGGAGCGGGTCGGGCGGGACCGGAGGGTCGGTGGCGATGTGCATCCGGCGCAGGCGGTCGCTGGCCGGCGCCGAGGGCGTCGCCGAGCTCGCCCGGTTCGGCCAGATCGCGCAGCAGGCCCTGGGGTACTACGAGCGGGTCTTCGGGGTGCCGTGCCCGTACCCGAAGTACGACATCGTTTTCGTCCCGGAGCTGCCCGCGCTCGCGATGTCGATACCGGGCCTGATGCTGGTCGACGAGAGCCTGCTGGCCCGGCTGCCGGACGCCGGAGACGACGTGGTGGCGATGGTGTGCGCGCACGAGGTGTCCCACCTGTGGTTCGGCTGCCACGTGAGCATGGGCTGGTGGGACGACCTGTGGCTGGACGAGGCGATGGCCACCTACGTGAGCTACGCCGCCCTGGCCGAGGTGGGCGCGACCGCCGATCCGTGGACCGCGTTCTGCTACCGGGAGAAGCCGCGCGCCTACCTGGCCGACGAGCTGCCGAGCAGGCAGGCGGTGTCCTCGCCGGTGGCCAGCGCGGCCGACGCGCTGCTGCGGCCGGCCGCCCTGACCTATTCCAAGGGGGCCAGCGTGGTCCGGCAGCTGGCCGCGCTGATCGGCGACGACGCGCTGGGGGTCGGCGTGACCGACTACCTGAGGCGGTTCGGCGGCGGCGCTGCCGACCTGGATGACCTGGCCGGCTGCTGGTCACGGGCGTCCGGCCGCGACCTGGCCGGCTGGGCGGATGAGTGGCTGCGCACCGCGGGCGCTCCGGCGCTGCGGGCTTCGCTGGCGGCGCGGCCGGACGGGACCATCGAGTCGCTGGCCGTGGTGCAGGACGAGGCGCGGACGCACCGGGTCGGGATCGGGCTTTATGACCTGGCCGGTGACCGGCTGCGGCGGCGGCGGATGGTCAGCGCGGAGGTGAGCGGGCCGCGCACGCTGGTGGCTCCGGGCACGGGCGAGGCGGTTCCGGACGCGCTCGTGCTCAACGACGGCGACCTGACGTACGCGACGACCGGGCTCGACGAGCGGACGCTGCGCGCCCTGGCCGCGGCGGCGATGGACGTCGGCGACCAGCTGACCGAGGCGGTGTGCTGGAACGCGGCCTGGCGCATGGTCCTGGTCGGTGAGCTGGCGGCGGCTGACTTCGCCGGCCTGGTGGTGCGCGGCCTCGGGAGGGCTGGGACCTGGCCGGTCGCGGCGGCCGAGGTGCTGCTCCAGTGGGCGGTCAGGTGCGCCGACCGGTACGCCCCGCCGGCGGACCGGGCCGGGCTGCGGGAGCGGATCGCGGACGGCTGCC
>JASIGD010000248.1 GCA_030045295.1 Streptosporangiaceae bacterium | reverse complement strand
CGCACGCAGAGTGAGAAGCGGCGTGATCATCGCGGTATGTGAGCCAGGGCCGAAATAGCGAGGGTAACTGTCCACGCTGACGAAGGCTCGCTAGCCCGGCAGCTGGTAGACCGTCAGGCCGGGCTGGCTGATGAGCACGGCCGCGCCGGGCAGGCGGGCGGCAACCTGCCGGGCCTGCGGGCCGGAACCGTCCGCGTCATCGAGCACGAACCGCACCCCGGCCGCGCGCAGCGTCGCGGTCAGCGGGCCGACTCCGCGGATGGCGCCGTCAAGCCGGCGCGCCAGCGGATCGTCGGGCGCGAGCTCGACGTCGCCGACCCGCGTCCCGTCGTTCCAGACCACCGGGCGCGACAGCAGTCGGGTCCACGGGTCGAGGACCGTCTCGCCGTGGTTCCACGACGGCGTGCGGTAGGTCTGCCAGGGCAGCAGCAGCACGTCGCCGGGTTCCGCGCCGGAGTCGATCACCCGCGCGGCGGCCAGCCACGCCGCGGGATAGGCGGCCGGCCGGAGCCGCCCCGCGGCCCCCCAGGCCAGGCCCGGCAGCAACAGCACGGGCGCGAGGACGGCCACCACCCCGAGCACGATCCCGGCCGCGTCCGTACTGGCCGGCCGCTCAAGCCTTTTTCCCCCGAACGGACCGGGGTTCATCGCCCACGCCACCGCGACGCCGAACCCGGTAGCCTCGGCCAGGGCCAGCGGCGCCACGAACTGCTGGCCGTCACGCAGCACGGCGAAGCCCGGCCAGCCGGCGATCATCGACCGGAGCAGGTCCCGGCCGACCGCGGTCACGCCGATGCAGGCGATCGCCAACCCGGCCAGAGCGGCGAGGGTCAGTGCGGGCCCCGCGGGGGCGACCCCCCGGGGTCCCCCCGATCCTGGGAGAAAGCGCTTCCCCCCAGATCCCCTCGGCCGGCCCCTGGCCCCCAGAGCGAGGGTCAGGTAGCCGGCCAGCGCGACGATCACGACGGTCAGCCACAGCGCCGACCACGCCCCGCCGTAGGCCGCCGGGACCGTCTGCGCGTTCCACCCGCCGCCCAGCATCAGCAGGCTGCCGATGCTGCCGAACGGCGTGTCCGCCCGGGCCGCGAACGCCGCGACGCTCGCCGGGTCCACGTACACCGTGTGCAGCAGGGACGGGATGAGCCACGGCAGGCTGCCCACGGCCAGGGCGGTCAGCGCGATGGCCGCCCGGCGAGCGCGTCTGGTCAGGAGCGCCGCCGGTACCGCGACCAGCGCGGTGATCGTCATCGCGGCGAAACCGCCGACGACGGCCGGCAGCAACGCCAGGCCGAGCCGCAGGACTCCGCGCCGGGACTCCAGGTCGGGGGCCAGCACCGCCCGCAGCACCCAGGGCAGGCCGGCGTAGCCCAGCAGCAGCGCCCACTGGCCGATGATGAGCCGCTCGCCGACGTACGGGTTCCACGCGTAGAACGCGCCGGCCGCAAGCCGGGCGAGCAACGGCTCGCGGTCCAGCAAGGCGGCCACGCCGGAGCAGGCGAGGACGAAGATCGACAGCAGCACGGCCTTCTGGGCGATGTCAGCCGGCAGGACCCGGGAGGCGGCGGCGATCACGAGATCGCTGGGTACCGCGCGCGGCGGCGCCAGGCCCGGCAGGGCCGCGGAAAACGGCTCGCGGGGCACGAATACCATGTCGTAGCTGAGCAGGAAACCTCGTCGCAGCCCGGGCCCGAGCGCCAGCAGGCCGAGGACCAGACCGAGCGCGGCACTGGCCATCCCGGCGCCGGAAACGCCCTTGGCCACGCTCCTGACCCGGCTCCGGCCAGGTCCTGGCCAGCACGTCCGCCCGAGCGGCGAGGCGGGCGGGTCGCCTCGGGCGGGCGAGCGGACATCCGGGACTTTCATCCTCATCCGGGTGAGCCCTTCGGGCGGTACTGAAGCCGCCGCCGGGCCATCTCGCAGACGCCGCTGCGTTCGTTGTCCGCCGCGGCCTGTCGTGCCTCGTCGAGATCGGCCGGCGTCAGCAGTCCGTTGGCCAGCAGGAAGTCGGCGAGATCACGCGCGTGTCCGCGCTCCCCCCAGACGAGGCCCTGCAGGAGCTTCTTGTAGTCGGATACCGCACCGGTTCCGCTCAGGTTCAGGGCGATGACCACATCGGTCATCGGCACCGTCTGCGGGGCCGCCAGGCCGAGGACGAACTCCTGGTAGTAGTAGGCCATCGTCAGCCGGGCCGTGGCGTTGCGCTCGAAGTAGCTGCGCACGCGGGCCGGCGCGTCTTCCCCAGCCACGCGGCCCGGCCGCACGAGCTTGCCGGCCCGGGTGGCTGGTTGCTGGTCGCCGTCCGGGGCGGGCGGGCCGGCGCGGCCGCTATCGGTTGCGTCGAGCCGCAGCCGCAGCACCCAGGTACCGACGCTGACCAGCCACGACCCCTCCGCGAGGACGACCGGCAGCGCCTCGTAGCGCGCCGGGGCAGCCGGCAGCACCTGGCAGGCCGTCCGCTGTACGGCCTCCGCGCTGGGGAGCTTCCCGGCTGCGTCCGGCGCCAGGTAGACGCGGTAGGTGGTGTCCCGGCTGAACAGCTCCCAGCGGTGGTGGACGTAACGAAGACCTGCGCAACGGGGCGCGCGGTGCAGCGTGAGATCCTGGTTGCCGCTGAGCGTGCCCCGGTCCAGCCAGGTGATCTCGTCAGGCGGGCAGTTCACCCACTCGCCGCGCGCGGCTGACCAGAAGAAAAGCCGACCCGTCGCCACTGCGTCGCCACTCCCGAACGGCGGCGCGCCGCGGGCGCGGCCGCCTAGTCTCGCCTCATCTGGGACGATTGTCGCACTCGCCGGGCTCAGCTGATCCCAACACGGGACAACAGCGCGTCTGGCCTCCTCCCCCAGCGGATCGCATCGCCGTCGCTGAGCGGGTGCGTGCCCTCCACCGGGACGCCGTTAAGGGTAAGCCCGTTCCTGCCCTGGTTCGTGATCCACCAGCGACCGTCGGAGAACGTGAATTCCGCGTGCTCCCTGGACACCGTGGGCACGTCGGGGAGGACGAGCTCAACCGGCCCGCGGCCGGCCCGGGCACCGGACATCAGCGTCTGCGCTACCGAAGAGCCCGTGATCAGCCGCAGGACGGGAACCGGGTCGAGGCTTGATTCCATGCTCGTGGCCGTGCCGCTGCCGACCGTCAGGCGCGCATCGGGATCCAGCCACACGTGACTGACGGGCTCGGCGTACGCATGCTGCAGGCCGGAGTAGGCGAACTCTGGCGCGGCGTCCTCGTACCGGACGTCAGGCACGTCAAGCTGGGCGCCGGCGCTCACCGGATCGCCCTGCCGCAGGCGGTAGCGGCCGGGCGCGACGGATCCGGTGGCCGTCACGTGCACCGCTGGCCTGCCGGGCCCGGCGAAGCGCGCCCCGTACGAGGCGGCCTGTTCTTGGTAAACCTCCGTTACGCTCGCGTTGATCACGCCGAGTTCCATCTGCTCGCACAATGAGATGAGATCATCGGGGTTCAGCTGCAGCTCGACGAGGTTCGGCGCGAGCAGGGATCCGCTCGGCGTGACCACAAACACATCGGATAGGTGCCGCACGGCGACGTTCAGCACGTCCCGTCCTTCGCGCCACGGCCGGGAGGCCAGCCGGCGTATCCACGGATGGTCCCTCGTGATGCCGCAGACCCGCAGACCCGCTACGCTCGCGGCGCCGAGTCCCCCGATGGCCACCAGCAGCACGGTGGCGGAGACGACGGAACCCGTGACGACCTCAAGAACGATCCAGCACGCGGCGACGCCGCCCGCGACCGCCCAGCGCCTGCGGCTTCGCTGCCGCAGCGGAGCGCGCGCCCGCCGCCGCACCGCTGCCCTGTTTTCGGTCATCGAGCACCGTCCCCGACTCATCCGTCACACGCGCGATCGTCAGTTGCTCTCACCGAGGATGCGGGCGAGCGGACCCGCCAGTCAACGAAATCGCGGCAGCTTCCAGATGTCTGGAAAATGCCCGTGGTAGGGCCCGGTCTTGCTGCCGGAAGGGGGCGATTACGACCCAGCCGACGCGGAAGGCCCGGCTGCGGTTGAGAAAACCGCCGGGCCGTGCTCGCAGCCGCGCCGCGCGGCAAACTTGGCGATCTCGTACGAGTTCGCGTAAACGGCCAGAGTATTGTTCCGCGCCTTTGGATCCCGGCGACGGCTTGGCCGCGTCGAGACTAATGCCCGTGCCTTCACCCGGCGAGGACCAATTCGTGGAGCCCTTCGAAAGCAACGATGCCGCCCGGGACCCGCCATTGCCATGGCTGATCTGACCGGCCGACATCGGTACCTCCTCGGGATGCGATATCCGTCATTTGGCCAGTATCCACTCGGGCGTTTGCGCGGAAACGTAAGACAGGCGCGGGTCAGAACGCTAGATGCGGACCCTGGCTGCCTGGCGCCGCCGCGGGTCGAGCGACATGACGGCCAGGGCCGACCCGGCAGGACGCCGCCCGGCCCGGGAGAACTGGGTGATGGCCGTGCCGATCATGGTGGCCTCGACGATGTGGTCGCGCCGGCCAACGGCGGACGGGCAGTCCCGCCCGCGCACCTGCATCAGCATGGCGGCGATCACCACGCCGTCGGCGCCGAGCAGCTGGACGTCGCTTTCCAGCTGGCGCCTGGCGTCGTGCCGGGATTCGTTGATCAGCTCGGTCCAGCCGCCGACTTCGACGTTACCCGCGCTCCAGCGAGTCTGCCGGGTGGTGGCCCAGTCATCGTGCCGGGACCCGATCGAGATGCCCAGCACGAGACCAGCGGGCACCCAGCCGTTCGTGACCAGCTTGGCGAAATCCTGCCCGGACACATCAGAGGTGAAGGGCGGCTGCTGGCTGGGCGCGGCGCCCGGCGCGCGCACCGCGGTCCCGATGGCGGTGAACTCCACCCCGCCCAGGCGGAACGACCCCCGGGAAAGCCGGACGCCTACCACTCCGTGCCCGCCAAGCTGAACGCACTCGGCGACCATCCGGTCGATGGCCGCGTGCCGGGCCTGGTACATGGCCTGCACCAGCTGGCCGAACGACCCAGAACCGGTCCGCCCCGACACCTGCGTCGCGACCCGGGCGCCGGAGGACCCGGGGCAGCTGTACCAGCTGGCGGACCTGGCGGCGTAGACAGCCGCGCCGTACACCTGGCCGACGGGCTCGAAGCCCACGCTGCGGATGGCGGCGAACTCGCCCGTGGTCAGCGCGGATCCCCACGTGCCGCTGTCCCGGGCCGCTGCGATCCGGACCTCGGCAACCCCGGGCGGCTCCTCGCTCACCTCTTCAGCCTAGGCCCGTATCGGGATCCGCCGTTCGGGTGGCGCGCGGGACTTGTGGCCCTATGACAAAGGCGCCCGTCGGGGGCACCATTTAGCTGGCTGTCGCTACCGATGCGCGGAGGTGCCCATGGCCGACAGGCCCCATGACATCACTGATCTGTATCTTGCGCCCGTGGCGCTCGCGGTGGATGCGCGGATCGAAGAACTTAGCCACCTGGATAAGGACGGGCTGGCCTACGAAGTCGCACTCGAGACCGACTCGCCGGACTTCACCCGCCGGATAAGGGAAGACGCGTTGATCAGGACGGTCACGCACCTGATGGACCGGCACGACTGGGAATTCAGCTGGGATCCGCGCGGTCTTCGCCTCACCCACGACGCGCACACGTTCGTCCTTGGCGTGCCGGCCGTGTTCCTCGAGTACCTGGACGACAGCCCGAAGGCGTGATCGCGGCCACGCCGGGACCTTGATGGCTACTTGCTCGGCTGCGGCAAGGTGCAATCGACCTTTGGGTTCAGGCCCGTGTAGTTAAGCGGCCCGGCCAGGATCGTCACCGCGATCGTGCCAGCCTGGCTGCAGCTGCCGACGGACCCGCCGTAATAGCCGCGTTGCCCGGCGGCAATGGCGCCGATGATCAGCCAGATGACAAGAAGGACCGACCCGATGTGCATTTGGACCTCCGCCGGCACTATCTGGATGAAGCGTAAGAAGATGGCCTCGGGACGGAGCGTACCCGCGTACCGCGATGCCGGATCCGGTGTGCTGGGAGGGTAAAGCCTTTTCCAGAAACCTGGAACGAACAGCACGGCCAGCCCGGCGAGGGATCGAGCCGTCAGCGCGGCGGCGGTCGGCGGCCGGGCGGGCGCGTATCGGCCGGGACGCGAGATCGTTACTCTGTCCCCATCCGTAATTCCGCAACCAGGGAGAGTGGCATGACGACGAAGGCCGCCTTTTCGCCCGAGGAATGGAAGGTCGTGCTGGAGGGTCCGTCGACCGCCGGCATGATCGTGATCGGCGCCGGGCACGGAGGCATGTTCCGCGAGGCGTTCGCGATGTCCAAGGCCTACGCCGAAGCGCGCGCCCAGCACGGCGAGAGCGAGCTCCTCGACGAGATCGCGGCGGCGAAGCCCGAAGTGGACCACACGAGGTACCACTCACCCGAAGAACTCCGGGCGAACGGGCTCGGGCACCTTCGCGACGCGGTAGCTCTGCTCAAGAGCAAGGCGACCGCCGAGGAGCTCGATGAGTACCGGCGCTTTGTCCTGACTCTCGCGAACAAGGTGGCCGCCGCCCACAGGGAAGGCGGACAGAGCGTGAGCCCGCCGGAGGCAGAAGCCATCGGTGAGATCACGGCGGCGCTCGGCTCGGCCGACTCTTGACCGACGCCAGGGAGGCGGCCGACAAGGCGGGCTGCGTTCCCGCTCCCGGGGCTAGGCTGAGACAGTGAGCAACCTGGACCGATCGCCGGCTGAGGTCATGTCGGAGCGGCCGGGGGATGCTCCGCGCGGGCCTGTCGTGCTGCCCTGCCGGCAGGTGCCGCTCGGCGGCCCGCGGGCGATGACGGTGCGGCGCAGCCTGCCGCAACGGGCGGTCTCGCTCATCGGGGCGTGGTGCTTCGTGGACCACTACGGCCCGGACAACGTGGCCAAGACCGGCGGGATGTCGGTCCCGGGCCACCCGCACACCGGGCTGCAGACCGTCTCGTGGCTGTTCACCGGCGAGGTCGAGCACCGCGACACGACCGGCATCCATGCGTTCGTCCGGCCGGGGCAGCTCAACCTCATGACCGCTGGCTCGGGCATCGCCCATTCGGAGTACTCGACGCCCGGCACCACGGTGCTGCACGGCGCGCAGCTGTGGATCGCGCTGCCCGAGGCAGACCGGTTCACCGGTCCCGGATTCGCGCACTACGAGCCGCCGGTCATCGACGTCGGAGGAACAAGGGTCCTGGTCTTCGTGGGCAGCCTGTTCGGGCAGACCTCGCCGGTGCCGGTGTATTCGGCTCTGGTCGGGGCGGAAGTGAGCCTCGCGGCCGGACACTCGCTTGACGTCGAGGTCAACGCGCGGCACGAGCACGGATTCCTGTGCGACACCGGCAGCGTGGCCGTGCGCGGTGCCGTGGCCCAGCCGGGCGAGATCGTATTCCATCCCGCCGGCGCCGCCGCGATCACGCTCAAGGCCAGCCCGGCAGAGCCCACGCGGGTCCTGGTCCTCGGCGGCGAGCCGTTCGGTGAGCAGATCGTGATGTGGTGGAACTTCATCGGGCGCAGCCACGACGAGGTGGCCGGCTTCCGCGAGGACTGGCAGCGGCAGCGCGCCGACCGGGCGCGGGGCGCGCCGGGGCGGTACGGCGTGTTCCCCGACGCGTGGGCGTACACGCTTCCCGCGCCGGAGCTGCCGACCGTCCGGCTGCGCTCCCGCGGCTGAACCACATCGGTGATCGCGATCTGCCTTTGACGGGCTGTCGCACCGGAATAGCTTGGTTCCGGCACGTGTCGGCCTCGACCTGATGCCGCTGCCGCCCGGAGAAGGAAGCGATGCTGGCTGCACAATCATCGTCGGTGAGCGGGATCGTCTTTGGCGTGGCCGTGCTGGCCACCAGCATCGTGCTGGTGGCGGCCCTGGCGTGGGCGTCACGGCGGCTGCTCGGGCTGCCGGTCGGGGCGGTGCGGGGGCTGATCGCCGCTCTGCTCGGTTTCGTCGTCGCGCTGTTGCTGGGCCGGGCGCTGCGAGCGGCCCAGCCGGGACACGTGGCCGCGTTCTTCACCGTGGCGCTGGGCGTTCCGCTGATCGTCGCGATGATCTTCATCGTGGCGGCGGAGGTGCTGGTGCCGAGCGGGACCTTGCCGCAGCCGGTTGACGTGGTGCTCGGCGTCCGGCGCTCGCTCGCGCGGTCCCGGCGGTACTCGCAGATCAGCCGGATCGCGGTGCGGCACGGGCTGGGTCCTTACCTGCACGGCCGGCCGCTGCGCGGCGGTGACCCCGCTGGCGGGCGGGCCGCGCTCGCCTCGTCGCTGCGGCGGGCCCTGGAAGAGGGCGGGGTGACCTTCACCAAGCTGGGCCAGCTGCTGTCCACTCGCAGTGACCTGCTCCCGGAGGAGTTCACCGCCGAGCTCGCCCAGCTTCAGGACCGGGCCGAACCGGCGCCGTGGGATCAGGTCGAAGGGGTGATCGCCGGGTCGCTCGGGGCGCCGGTGGAGCAGGTTTTCGCGGACCTGCAGCCAGAACCCGCCGCGGCCGCGTCGATCGCCCAGGTGCACAAGGCCCGGCTGCGCCGCGACGACGGCGCGGGCGCCCTGGTGGCCGTGAAAGTGGAGCGGCCGGGGATCCGGGCCACCGTCGAACAGGACCTGGACATCCTGCTGCGCGTGGCGGCCAGGCTCGAGGACAGGACGCAGTGGGCGCGGGCGGTCGGCGTGGTCGGCGTGGCCCGCGGGTTCGCCGCCGCCATGCGGGAAGAACTCGACTTCCGCGTGGAGGCCCGCAACATGGCCGCCGTGGCTGCCACCTGGGCGGATCAGCAGCGGGCCATCGGCGGCAGCGTCCCGGTGGTGCTTCCCGCCGTACACGAGCAGCTGTGCACCGAGCACGTGCTCGTCATCGAGTGGCTGGACGGGGTCAACCTGCGTGTCGCGGGACAGCTGATCGACGACCGCGGGCTCGACCGTGCCGAGCTGACCCGGGCGCTGCTGCGCAGCATGGTGTACCAGATCACCGAGGGCGGAGTGTTCCACGCCGACCCGCACCCGGGCAACATCCTGCTGCTCAACGACGGCCGCCTGGCCCTGCTCGACTTCGGCTCGGTCGGCCGCCTCGACGCCCAGCAGCGGGCGGCGCTGCAGAACCTGCTGATCGCGGTGGGACGCGGCGACCCCGCGGCGCTCCGCGACGCCCTGCTCGAACTGGTCACCCGTCCCGATGACGTCGACGACCAGCAGCTGGAGCGGGCCCTCGGCCAGTTCATGGCGCGCCACCTCACGGGCGGGGCCGCCGCGGCCGCGGCCATGTTCACCGACCTGTTCCGCCTGGCCGCCCGGTTCGAGCTGGAAATCCCCCCCGAGGTCGCCACCGTCCTGCGGGCCCTGGGCACGCTGGAAGGCACGCTCGCCCTGCTGACGCCCGCGGTGGACATCGTCGCGGAAGCGCGCACCTACGCGGCCAGCCAGGTGGCCGCGAAGCTGTCGCCCGCAGCGGTGCAGAAGACCGTGACCGATGAGCTGATCGCGCTGCTCCCGGTGCTGCGCCGGCTGCCGCGCCGGTTCGACCGCGTCACCGGCGCGATCGAGCAGGGCAGGCTCAGCCTCAACGTGCGGCTATTCGCCGACGAACGCGACCGCCGGGTGGTCACCGGCCTGACCAGTCAGTTCCTGCTGACGGTCCTCGGCGCGGCTTCCGGCATCGTCGCCGCCCTGCTGATCGCCGCGCCCGGCGGGCCCAAGGTCAGCCCGACCGTCAGCCTCTACCAGGTCATCGGCTACAACCTGCTCATCGTGGCCGCCATCCTCGTGCTGCGCGTGCTGTTCACGATCTTCAGGAACCGGTAGGCGCCGGGACGGGGCCGGGCTAGGGCTCTGCCCCGGTGTGGTGCGTGAGCTCGTACCGGACGCCCTCGGTGGTGATCGTCCGGTGGGCCCGGTTCTTGGCGAAGGTCAGGGCTCGCGCCCAGTTGAACACGGCGGCTACCCGGTTGCCCCGGCCGACCAGGTAGAGCACATGGACGAAGCCCCACATCGTGTAGCCGATCACGCCGGTGAACTTCATCCCGAAGGAGTCCGTGACGGCCGACAGGTGGCCGATCGTGGCCATGCTGCCCTTATCTCGGTACTTGAACGGCTTCGCGCCGGTCCGGCCGGCCAGCCGCGCCCGGATGAGCTTGCCCACGTACACGCCCTCCTGGATCGCGGGCTGGGCCACCGCCGGCAGGTCGTCCAGCTGGGCCATGTCCCCGATGGCGAAGACCTCCGGGTGACCGGGCAGGCTGCAGTCCGGCAGCACCGCCACCCGGCCTCCCCGGTCGGTATCGGCGCCGGTCGCGCCGGCCAGCATCGCCGCCAGCGGGGAGGCTTGCACCCCGGCCGCCCAGATCAGCGTCCGGGCCGGAACGCGCCGGTCCCCGTCGGGGCCCTTGACCGTGACGCCGCTGGCGTCCATGGCTCGCGCCGCGGTATTCAGCAGGACCTCGACGCCCATCTTCTGCAACCGCCGGCGGGTATAGCGCTGCAGCCTGGGGGCGAACGCGGCGAGCACCTCCGGGCCCGCCTCGATCAGCAGGATCTTCGCGTCCGCCGTGGTCACCGACCTGAACTCCCGCGGCAGCGACTCGTGCGCGAGCTCGGCGACCTGGCCGACCAGTTCCACCCCGGTCGGGCCGGCGCCGATGACCGCGAAGGTGAGGTAGGCGGCCCGCTCGGCCGGGTCGCCGGCTAGTTCGGCCATCTCGAAGGCGCCCAGGATGTGGCTGCGCAGGTGCCCGGCGTCCCGCAGCGTCTTCAGGCCCGGCGCGAAGCTGGCCCATTCGTCATGGCCGAAGTAGGAGTCGGTGCAGCCCGCGGCGACCACCAGGGTGTCGTACGGCAGCGTCAGCTCCCGGCCGTCCGGGGCCACGGCGCGCACGACCCGGGCGTCCAGATCGAGCTGCCGCACCTCGGCCAGCAGGACGCGCGCGTTGGCCTGTTTCCTGACCACCCCCCGCAGGGCCGGCGCGATGAGGCCATCGGGCAGGATGCCGGTGGCGACCTGGTACAGCAGCGGCTGGAACAGGTGGTGATTGGTCCGGTCCACGATCGTGACGTCGGCGTCGGCGCGGGCCAGGGCGCGGGTCGCCCTGACCCCGCCGAACCCGCCGCCCACGACCACCACCCGGTGCCGTCGCTCGGTCATGGAGACAGCATTTCAGGAAATTCAGAGCGCGGCCGCCACCCGGGCAGCGCCGAGGTCGCCGCGGCCGCCGCCGAATCCCGGGCGGCCGTGGCCGGCCTGGCGGCGAGCGCTCCTACAATGCGGTCATGATCCGGAATGTCGTTCTCGTCAAGCTCAAGCCGGCGCAGGATGCCACGACGGTGGCGGGGATCCAGGAGGGCCTGCGGAACCTCGATTGTGCCGGCACGGTCAGCTACACCGTCGGCGACGATCTCGGTCTGCGCGAGGGCAACTGGAGCTTCGCGATCGTCGCCGACTTCGCGGACGAGGGCTCCTACCAGGCCTACGATCAGGACGCCGAGCATAACCGTATTCGCGCCCTGCTGGCCCCGCTCGCAGAGCAGGTCGCCCGGGTGCAGTTCCAGCTGCCCTTATCCCGGCGGGCGCGCCGTTAATCAGCTATCAGACGGGCAGGAATCGCCTGGCTTGACCGCACGCCTTTCCAGCATTGACAGGGAAATGGATGCATTGCGAGCATCCTGGCGGCAGGCACGGAGGAGTGTTGTTGCCGCGAATTGTCGCCGGCCGGTGGTAGCGTATCGCTCATCGGCCAGGCGAGGCAGGAGACATGGTTGCGCATCAAGACGTGATTGTCGCGGTCCTTGGCGCCGCAGCGGGCCTGGCGGGTCTCGTCTTGGTCTTCCTGGGCATTGTGGTAAGCACCTTCCAGAGCTACAATCCGGTGGACGCCGCGACGGTGCGGCCCGGCTTCCGCCGCGATGCACAGGTTATTCTCGGGTCATTCGGCCTGGGGCTGGTAAGTGTCGGCCTGTCGATTGCATGGCTTTTGACCAGGAATGATCAAGGATTGTATATCGCGGCCATCGTGGCGTTCATCGGGCAGATTCTGCTGCTGATGGCGGCCGCAGGTCTCGTCACCAAGAGAGTGCTATGGGCGTAGTGAGGTCAGCATGGCGCTAACGGCCGAGTCGGTCCAGCGGCTAACCGCCGTGTCCCTGGTGAAGTTTTTCATGGACAACAGGGCACTCTATCGAGACAAGGCGGAGCAGGCCTACCTGTACGCCTCGGACTACGTAATCAAATCCGGTGAGAAGGTCAGGGTCGACGACGTCGCCGCGCCGCTGATACTTGCGCTCAAAGTCGGCGATCCGCTCGTCGCGTGCCTGGCCGCCAAAAAGCTGACGCAGAAATATTGGTATCAAATGTTCGCCGACTATGTACTGGATCAGGTGTGGGGAGAATTGGCACGATGACGGAAGCGGAGCACCGGGAAAAGGCACGCGAATTCGTCGACAGGATACTGGAAGTCAACCGGCGGCACGGCGTGGATGAAAAGTCGGCGGTCATCGAGTACGACCATGCCGTCGAGGAGGCAGTCAGCACCTTCAAGGGACTGCGAAACGACAGCGCCGGCCAGGGCCGGCGATAACGCGGGCGGGTAATTTACCGGCGACCCGGGCGGCGCCGCGCGTAGGCGATGTTGACGACCGCGATGACGACCCAGATCAGCACGATGAGGACCACCTGGGCGGTGCTGACCGAACTGGTCGTCGTCATTACCGATGCCTTGAACGCCCCCAGGTCGACCGATGCCTTGGGCGCCACCGCCGTGTTCCACAAGGAGCTGAGCGTCACGGCCGTCGCGCCGATGCCGAGTCCGACCGAGCCCAGGCCCATGGCAACGCTCGACCAGGCGATCTGGCCGGGCTGGATGCCGCGCTGGGCCAGCCGGGCGTCTACTTGCTTGTCGATCTCCGAGCTGATCCTCTCGACCAGCCCCTCGGCCAGGGCATCCTCGTACGGTTGGCCAAGTTCAGTATGCACGGCCGTCGCCGCGGCGACGTCCTGGTGAGCCTGCACGTCCATGGAGCGAAGATATATCGCGATCGAGGGCCTGGCAACGGCGGTACCGGCGGCGGACCGGAACGCGTGATCCCCGACCGACCGCAACGCAGCAGGTCCGCGGGGGGTTCAGCCTGTGTAGCTGACCGGGAGCCGCTTGAGGCCGTTGATCCAGCCCGAGCGCAGCCGCACCGGATCGCCGGTCCTGCGGATGCCCGGCATGGCGTCGGCGATGGCGTTGAAGATCAGCTCGATCTCGAGCCTGGCCAGGTTGGCGCCCAGGCAGTAGTGCGTGCCGAGGCCGCCGTAGCCGAGGTGGGGATTGGGGCTGCGGCCGATGTCGAACCGCTCGGGACGCTCGAACACCTCCTCGTCGAAGTTGGCCGAGCGGTAGAACAGGCCCACCCGCTGGCCCGCCTTGATCTGCTGCCCGCCGAGGACCGCGTCGGCGACCGCGGTGCGCTGGAACGCCGTGACCGGCGTGGCCCAGCGGACGATCTCGTCCGCGGCGGTGTCGGGCCGCTCGGCCGCGAACAGCTCCCACTGCTCGGGGTGGTCGAAGAAGGCGAGCATCCCGAGCGCGATGGCGTTGCGGGTGGTCTCGTTGCCCGCTACCGCCAGCAGCAACACGAAAAAGCCGAACTCGTCGTCGGACAGGTGCTGGCCGTCGATCTCGGCGCTGATGAGCTTGGTGACGATGTCATCCCTGGGGCACGCGTGCCGGTCCTCGGCCATGGCCATGCTGTAGCCGATGATCTCGGTGGCCGCCGCCACGCCGTCGTCGTCCCCGGGGGCCCGGTCGTCGTAGCCCATCATCCGGTTCGACCAGGAGAAGATCTTGCCGCGGTCCTGCTGCGGGACGCCGATCAGTTCGCAGATCGCCTGCAGCGGCAGCTCGGACGCGACGTCGGCGACGAAGTCGCCGGTGCCGGATTCCAGCGCCGTCGCCACGATGCGGCTCGCTCGCTCGGTCAGAGCCTGCCGCAGACTACCGATGGCCCGGGGGGTGAAACCGCGGGAGACGATGCCGCGCAGCTTGGTGTGCTCGGGCGGGTCGATGTTGAGCAGGATGAGCCGCTGCAGCTCGATGGACTCGCGCGTCGTACCTTCCTGGAAGCGGATCAGCGCGGTGTTCGCCCAGGACGAGTAGACCTCGGGTGCCTTGGAGACCGCCATGACGTCCGCGTGCCGGGTGACCGCCCAGTAGCCCTCGTCGTCGAACCCGCCGGACCCGCGGCGCTGCGCGACCCACCAGACGGGGGCGGCGCGGCGCAGCTCGGCCAGCTCCTCGGCCGGCACCCTCACCACGCCGAGGTCGGGGTCGGTGAAGTCAAAGCCGGGCGGGATGTCCGGCACGGTCACGGCTGCCTGCCACTCATCGCTCGCTGAAACGCGTTCCACCCGGATTAGAACACGTTTCACCGGCGTGGATCCATCGGCAGCGCGGCGACCGGCGGGGGCACGCACGGGCCGGGGGCGGCGAGCCACGGCCCGTTCGGATAAAGATCTTTTCGGCCGAACGGACGGTGCTGCGTGCGGACGGCCTGGGTGCGGGCGCCGGGAGGTGCGGCGCCGGGCGCGCCCGGCCAGGTCGGTGTGGTAAACCGGGGTGGAGCCGCGGGCCGAGCTGGAGTCCGCGACGTTCGCGAGACATGAAGGCCGGGGGGCGCACAGAACGGAGAAACCATGCCAGCGATCCCCCCGTCTCACCGCGACTTGCTCAGCGGCCGGTTCGCGACGCTCGGCACGGTCGGCCCGGACGGCCGCCCGCAACTGACCGAAGTCTGGTTCCTGGCCGACGGCGACACGGTGAGCTTCTCGCTCGTCACCGCGCGGCAGAAGACGAAGAACCTGCTCGCCAACCCGGCCGCGAGCATCCTCCTGCTCGACCTGGCCAACCCCTACCGCTACCTGGAGATCCGCGGCGACGCCGAGATCTCGCCGGACGACGACTACTCGTTCGCGGACCGCGTCGGCGCGAAGTACAACACCGACCTGCGCGACCGCGACCGGCCAGGCGACAAGCGCGTCATCGTCACGGTCAGGCCGTCGCGGGTGCACGCCTGGGGCGGCTGACCGGTTAACGGCTAACCGGCCGGTCAGCCGTCCGGGCGGCGGCGGAATCTCGGCGGGGCGGCGCCGCGGCCCATGCCCCAGGCGCGACCTCCCAGGCGTCCTTCCTGCGGGTTCCCGGGCGGCCGCTTGCGGTAGCCGGACAGCAAGACCGGGCGGGCATCGTTCCCGGCCGACAGGACGCGGCAGGGATCGAGGTAAGGACAGGCCGGACAGTTCTGGTCGGAGGGCTCGGGGTAGACCTCAACGTCCGCGCGCGCCATCTCGGCGACGTCCACGGCGAGCCGGCGCCCGGCCTCCGCCACGTCGGCGGGCCTGCGGCGCAGCCAGGTACGGCGGAACCCGTCCTCGACGCGCTGCTCGATCGGCTCGGCGTGCCCAGGCTCCCTGGCCCGGGCGTACATCCGCCGGTGCTGAGGGATCGACCGGCCTCCGCCGCTCGGCTCATGCTGCCGCACCACGGGCAGGGCGGCAGCCCGTGCCCTCAGCCGGCGCCAGGGCCGGACGGCCCGCCGCGCCGGGTCTCGAGCCGTTCCCGAAGGACGCCGCAGCTCGTTGAAGACGGTCCCGGTGATGGTCATGCCGAGATAGAACTGCTCCCAGGCCCAGCAGGCGGCCAGAGACTCCTCGTCGGCGACCAGCTGCTCGGTGGGCGGCCAGTCTCCGTCGACCACGCGGTGCCGCACGATCCAGTAGGCGTCGTGGGCGTCGACGGCCATCAGGTCGATCCGCCCGCTGTACCTGACGGCCTCCCCGGCCGCGGTGACAAGGCCGGCGTCCGGCCGGGCCGGGTCCAGGACGGTCACCTCGAAATCCGACTCGACCAGCACCGGGGCGAACCGGTCCACGGTGGGCGCCCACCGGACGTAGCGGTCCAGCAGGCTCCGGCCCTGGTCAAGCACGTCCCGCCACCGTTCGGCGTCATCCCCGCCGCGCCGCCGCTGCCGGTGCACGGCCCGGTCGAGTTCCTGGACGACCAGCGGGAGCCGCACCCCGCGATCCCAGTCCCACATCCCCGGGAAGTAGTAAACGGCCAGCGCATCACGCACGGCCCGGTCCAGATCCGGGACCGCGGGCCGGCGCAGCGGCTCCAGATCCTGCCGCGTCCCGGCGCCGAAGTCCCACTGCCTGCGGCACCGCGCGAACGAGGCCCGCTCGGCCGCGGTGACGACGCAAGGCATGCCCGGACTCCCGCCGCTAGGTCCCGGCGCGGCCGGCGAGCAGCTTTTCCGGCATGCCGCCGATATCGAACACCACCGCGCGGATCGCCATGTCGAAGGTCGGGCCTGCTCGGACCTTACTGGCTGTCTTCGCGGATCCAGTGCGGGCGCCGGAACAGGCGGCCCAGGACGTCGTGCAGGCTGTGCCCCGAGTCCGCCAGTGCGTCGACCCGGTACACCGGCGGCCCGCCGGGCGGCGGCAGCTGGCTGGCCCGCGCGTCATCCAGGCCGCACCGGATGTAGCTCGGGGTGATCAGCAGGACCAGATCGGCGTCGATGAACCGCAAGCCGCCTTCGGTGGTGATCACGATCCCGTCGAAGACGTCGAGTTCAGGCACTTCCAGCACGTGCTCGAGCGTGCCGATCTGCGTGCCGGAGCTGCTCAGCACCGGCGTGCCCTTGGCGGCCGCCTCGTACGAAATAGCCGTATCGTCGGTCACGCTCGCCTCCTCGCCGGCCGGCGGCCCGGTCATCAGCGGCCCGCCGGTCCCAGGAGATTATCACCTGCGCTGGCTGGGCGGTCAGGACCGGCTGGCGGTGTGCTCCTCCCAGCCGGGAGGCGGGCCGATGACCGAAGCGCCGGGTCCGAGCCGGGTCACGTAGAGCGGGTGCACCTGGCGCCAGCGATCGCCCCGCGCGGCCGGCGGCGCGCCGTCGAGGCCGGCGGCCAGCCGGTCGAGGCCGTCAAGGCATACAGAGGCCGCCGGCCGGTCCCCTACCGTCGGGGCCGAAGATCTGCCAGCATGATCCGGACAGATACCTGGGGGTGCCGTGACCGGGCGGTCTTCGCTCGCGGAGTGCTGGCTCCGCACCCGGTGCGGCCTGCGATGACGCATCCGGCTACCGTCCTCGTCGTCGGCGCGGGCCCGGCGGGACTCACGCTCGCCCTGCAGGCGCACGACCACGGCGCGACCGTCCGGATCGTCGACCGGCGGCCGGAGGCCGCCCGGCCCTCCCGGGCGCTGCTCCTGCACGCCCGCACGCTCGAGGTGCTGCGCCCGCTCGGCGTGGTGCCGTCCCTGCTGGCCAGGGCGGATACCGCGCCTGTGGTCGATATCCAGCTCGGCGCCCGGGTCGTCCCGGTCACGCTCGCCGACCTCGCGCTGCCCGACACCGCCTTCCCGCACCTGTCGCTGATACGGCAGATGGACGTCGAGAACGTGCTCACGGCGGCCCTGGCCGACCGCGGGGTCGCGGTGGAGCGCGGCATCGAGCTGACCACGGTGCACGAGGACCGCGGCGGCGTGCGCGCGGTCCTGCGGTCGCCGAGCGGGGCCGAGGAGGCTCTGGCCGGCTTCGTGGTCGGCTGCGACGGCTCGACCAGCACGGTACGGGCCCAGGCTGGTATCGGATGGCCCGGCCGGCACTACCCGGTGGAGGTCGTGCTCGCCGATGCCGAGCTGGATGGCGAGCTTCCCGCCCGGTCTGCCCACGTGGTGGCCGGGCCGAAGGGACTGGTATTCGTGTTCCGGTTCGGCGAGCTGGCCACCTGGCGGCTGCTCGCCACCCGGCCCGGTCGCACGGATTACGCCCCGTTCGGACGGCCCGGTCCCGCTGTTCCCGCCGCTGAGCTGCAGGCGCTGCTGGACGAGGCGGGCCTCGGCGCGCGGATCACCGAACTCGCCTGGTCCTCGCGGATCAGGCTGCAGCACCGGCTGGCCGAACGGTTCCGGCGGGGACGGCTGTACCTCGCCGGGGATGCCGCCCACGCCTACTCCCCGGCCACCGGCCAGGGCATGAACGCCGCGATCCAGGATGCAGCCAACCTGGGCTGGAAACTTGCGTTCGCGGGCTCGACACCAGACGTGACGGAGTTGCTCGCCTCGTACAACCTGGAGCGCCGGCCGGTAGCTCGCCAGTTCCTGGCCGTGACGCACCTGGCTTTCTGGGGCGAGGCGTCCACCGGCCGTCTCCCGTCGGCGTTCCGCGGCGGGCTGTTGCCGCTCGCCGCCCCGCTCCTGCCCGTGCTCATGCGCCGCCGCCGGCTGGTCGCCGGCGGGGCCCGGACACTGTCGCAGCTGCGGGTGAGCTACCGGCACAGCCCGCTCTCGGTCGAGGGAACGCCGCGCCGGCGCGGCGGACCGCGGGCGGGCGACCGGCTGCCCGATCAGACCGTCAGCGCGGGCGGGCGCAGCATCCGGTTGCACGAGCTGATCGCCCGGCCCGGCGTGCACGTGCTGCTGGACCGCGACGCCGACCGGCCCGGTACCCCGCCCGGCCGCTTGATCAGCGTCCACCGCGTCACCAGCAGCCCAGGCCGCGGCGTGACCGCCGTCCGCCCCGACGGCTACATCGGCTTCCGCTGCCAGGTCGCCGACGCCAGCCAGCTGGCCGCCTGGCTCGGCCGCATCGCAGCCGCCCCGCGGTCCGGCGGCTAGCCGTCACGGTCGGCAAGCCGCTCCGACCAGGCGGCCGATCAGCGCCTGCGCACCGTCCACGGGCCGATCTTAAGCCACCCCGCGGAACCGGCCGGCCGCGGGACGGCAGCACCTGGCCCGGGTGCCCTCCCATGGCGCACCCGGGCCAGGCTCGGCGACCGGCGGGATGCCGGTCGTCCCGGCTGCTGCTGCCCGGTGGGTTCGGGCGGCGGACACCCGGGCCGGTCATCCGGGCGTCGGCGGCCCGCCTCGCGGCGCGGACGGTGGCGAGACTGGCTCCTCCGGGACCTCGGCGGGCGGCTGCCCGCGGGCCATGCTCGCGTAGTACCTGCGGTAGATGATCTTGTAGAGCGGGATCCACCGGGGAATGCGGTTGATGACCGGGATCCACGGCGCAAACATCGGCAGCAGGAACCCGAGCACGATCATGAGCAGGCCCACGTCCAGGTCCAGGTTGGCGTTGGTCGACGGGTTCAGCGCGGGGATCTGGTACATCCCGGCGTACAGCCACAGCCAGACCTGGCCGGGGAAGTTCCACAGCTCGTTCATGACGCCCCACTGGTCGCCGCCCACGCCCTGGGCTTCGGCGATGTTGCCCCACAGCGTGCCGTCGCTGAAGAACATCGTCCCCATCGTGGTGTTCGTGCCCAGCTGCTGGGGGCTGCCCTGGAAGTAGCCGTCCAGGCTCCCGTTGTTCGCGATGGCCAGCTCGGCCGTGATGATGGTCGGGACCGGCCCGTAGTTGCCCGCCTTGACCGTGATCGAGGTCGGCGTGAACTTCGCGCTGCTGGCGGCCAGCGCCTTGGCGTAGTTGTTCAGCCAGGTCATCTGCTGGGAGGAGGCGATCTGGCCGGCCGCCGCGCCGGGCGCCAGGTCCCCGCCGGCCGCCTTGTACCGGCTGATCGCCGCCGCGACGGCCGGGTTGGACGGCGCGGCGAGCTGTGAGACCGGGGCCAGGACGAAGTCGTTGGCGGTGTTGATCGGGAGGGTCAGGCCGAAGATGGCCTTGGCGATCTCGGCCGGGGCGATCCCGAGGAACTCCTGCGAGGCTCCGGTGGTCTGGTTGAACGGCGGGCCGTACCCGGCCGTCGTGGTCCCGCCGGCCAGCTCCTGCACGGCCGTCTGGGCCAGGTCGGACGGGTCGTTGACGTCCCAGTACTTAGCGCTGAACGCCTGCCCGGCCGGGGATTTGGGACCGCCCGGGTAGGTGAGGCCGCCGTCCGGGGATCCCCACAGGCTCGCGGCCAGGATGCACAGCACGGCCACGAAGACGACCGCGATCGTGCCCTCGGCGATGAGGTCGTACGGGCGCTCGGGACCGCGCCAGGTGCGCAGCGGGTGCCGCTTGGTGCGCGTGGCCATCGCTGCCTCCTCAGCTCACGCCCGCCGGCTGGCCGGGCTCGTCGTCGGCGACCTCGAGCGCCTCCGCGCCGGGCGGCGGGGCCACGCCCCGACGGCGGATCAGGCCGATGTGAACAGACACGATGAACAGCAGCAGGGCGGTCGTGAAGACCACGTGCACGGTGATCTGCTGGCCCGTGTTCATCACGTTCCATATCGCTCCGATGCCCAACGCGTTGAACGCGTCCTTGGCCTGCTGGCCGATCCACTGGCTATCCCAGTTAGTCATGATCAGGAAGCCGGTGAAGGAGGTCAGGATGGAAAGGATGAAGGCGATTACGCCGGTGATCCAGGTCCATCCGCGCCCGCCGCGCCAGCTCATCGTGAAGAAGTTGGTGATGAAGTGCACGGCCATGAACAAGAACATGGCCTGCACACTCCAGAAGTGAATGCTGTTCATGAAGGCGCCGAAGGAGTTCGTGTGCCAGAACGAGACGCCGCCCAGCGCGAGGATCGCACCGCTGATGACCGCGCAGATGAGCGCCGCCAGCGTCAGCACGCCCATCGTGTACAGCACCGAGGAGACGTACGCCGGCTCGCGGTCGGGCAGCAGCTTGCGCAGCGGGAAGTTGCGGACCAGGTAGCCCCGCAGCCACGGGCTCGGCCGGGTCCACGAGAACTGCTCGGTGCCGGTGGCGTTGGTCACCGGATCCGGCGGCGGAGGCGTCGCGGCGACGCCCTCGGCGCTCACCGGGCACCTCGCCGCGCGGCGGTACGTGATGTGGAAGCGGGCCCGGTCATCGCTGGTGCCTCCCTGTCTCGGCCTTTCCGCCCGGAAGGTTAAGGAACATCCCGACAACGAAGATGAGCACGACCAAGATCATCTCGATGAGGTTGCCGTATTTAAGGAAAAACCAGCTGAAGGTCCAGGCCTTAAAGCCGCCGTTTCCCACCAGGTCGAACACCGGCCCCCACAATTGATTGATCATTCTGCACGCCCTTTCTGATCGACCAATCCAGAGCAACCGGACCGCTCACCAGCGGTGACCGCGGTCCTCGTCCACCCAGCAGAGTTTTGCAATTGCCCGCTGCTGGGCCAGCGGACCATGGCATTGTCGAACGACCGGCGGAGGGGCGGCTAAGGCCAAAAGTCCTGAACCTTCGGCCTTCGGTCCTACCGAGATCCGCCTGATTCCGCGGGGACGCCGGAATCGGCGGCCTTTTCGCACCAGGTGAGAAGATCTCTTTCCTGAACGGGCCGCCCGGCAGTCCGCGCGGGCCTGGGTCGCAGGCCGGCCGGCTCAGGGAACGGCAGGGCGGCGGAGGAGGCGGGCCGTGACCCGCGCCACGACCTGGCGGCGGGCGTCAGCGCGCCGAGTGGGCTCCGGTCATCATCGCGGCGAGGTCCTCCGGGTGCATGAACGAGGGCGGCGGCGGCGGTCCCCAGGCGTACAGGCCGCGCGCTCCTTCGAGGTCTTCCGGCGTCCACAGCTGGTCGTCGACGATGCAGTCCATGTCCGAGTAGTACTCGGAGAAGTTGCCCGCCGGGTCCTTGAGGTACCAGAAGAAGTTCGATCCCGCGTAGTGCCGCCCGAGGCCCCACACGTGCCGCTCGGGCCTGCCCTCGAGCATCGCGCAGGCCCCGCGGCCGACGTCGTCGACGTCGTCGACCTGCCAGGACGTATGGTGCAGGAAGCTCACCGGCGCGGCCATGACCAGCACGTTGTGGTGGTCGATGGAGCAGCGCAGGAACGCGCCGACGTCCTTGATCCGGTCGCTGACCTTGAACCCGAGCCCGTCGACGAAGAACGCCATCGTGGCGCGGTAGTCGGTGCTGCCCAGGACGGCGTGGCCCAGCTTGCGGGGGCGCACCCGGCCGGGCCGCATCAGTCCCGGCGCCCGGCCGCCCGGCCGGTCGAACCGGCCCGGGCCGTTGTAGACGCTGGCCGGCACGGGGTGCTGGCGGGTGCGCGGGGCGACGTCCAGGGCGACGCGGACGCCGGTGACCGGCTCGGCGGCGTCCAGGCTGGTTCCGCGCAGCTCCCCGGGCACGCCGAGACGGGCGAGGTTCGCCGCGGCGCGGGCCAGGTCGTCAGGGTCATCGGCACCGACGCGCAGCTCGAGCAGGCGGCGGGTGGGCGCGCGCAGGATCCGCAGCTGCTGGCCGGCGTCGACCGTGCTGAACCAGCCGCCGGCCTGGGCGGTGAGGCCGAATTCGGCGTAGTAAGCGGCGGTCTCCTCGACGTTCGGCACGCCGATCGTGACCGATAGCAGCCCGTGCAGGCTCATCGGAGCCTCCTAACGAGTTCGCGCGGCAGGACGGCCGTCACGAGGCCATTTTCGGTCGGCGCCGGGCCACGGGCAACGCCTGCGTCCCGGGACGCAGGCCGGCCAGCACAACCCATACCCGGAGGGGTATATCCTGTCGGGCGTGAACGTGGACAGCGAGGAGCTCACGGACGTGGTCCGGCGGCTCCGCCGGGCTCAGGGCCAGATCGGCGGCGTGATCCGGATGATCGAAGACGGCCGGGAGTGCCAGGACGTGCTGACGCAGCTGGCCGCGGCGGCGCGCGCCCTCGACCGGGCCGGCTTCAAGATCATCGCCAGCGGGCTCTGCCGGTGCGTGCTCGACGAGCAGGCGGGCGGCGAGCACGCGGCGGCCGAACGCGCGCGGCTGGAGAAGCTCTTCCTGTCGCTCGCCTGACTGGCCGGCGGAGGGGCACGGGCCGGTGACCGTCCGGGACGGTGGCGGCGGAACGGGCCGGCCGGGGCCGGACGCACCACGGCCCGTTCGGAGAAATGATTGTCGATCGTCAGGAATTATCCGGGACCGGACGTTGTAGATACCCCTGCGGGTATCTAACGCGAGGAGGCGGATGATGGCGACGGTCGAGCTGACGGCCGACAACTTCAACTCGACGGTGAGCGGCGACGGCCTGGTCCTCGTCGACTTCTGGGCGGCGTGGTGCGGGCCGTGCCGGATGTTCGGGCCGATCTTCGAGAAGGCATCGGAGCGGCACCCCGACGCGGTGTTCGGCAAGGTCGACACCGAGGCCCAGCCCGAGCTGGCGGGCGCGTTCAACATCTCGTCCATCCCGACGCTGTTGATCATCCGCGACGGCATCGTGCTGTACGCGCAGCCCGGCGCGCTGCCGGAGGCCGCGCTCGAGCAGCTGGTCACCAAGGCCGCCGAGCTCGACATGGACGAGGTCCGGGCCAGCCTGGCCGAGGCCGGGGCCGCGACCGCCTGAGGCCGGTGCCGCGGCGGGGTGCCCGGGCGGGCCAGCCGCCCGGAGCGGGTCAGGACAGCACGCGGCGGCGGAAGTTACGCAGCCCGATGGCCAGGAACAGGGCGCCGAACCCGATCACGACCGGGTAGACGACGTACAGGTGCATGTGCGGCGCGCTGGTGAACGCGGCCCGCATCCCCTCGTTCACGTAGATGAGCGGGTTGATCAGCACGATGGTCTGCAGCCAGTGCCAGCCCCCCACCTCCACCGGGGCGAGCTTGGTCCACGAGTAGTAGGTGCCGCCGAGGAACGTGATCGGCAAGATGATGAAGCCGAACATCAGGCCGATGTTCCTCGGCTCGAAGCTGGTCCCCAGGACCAGGCCGAGGCCGGCCATGGCGAGGCAGGCCAGCGGCACGAACGTGACGATGATCCACCAGTGCAGGGTCAGGTGGGCCTCCACCCCGGGCGCGTGCACGACCGAGGCGATCGGCAGCACGATGGCCGCCGACAGCAGGCCCTGGGCCGCGCCGGAGAGCACCTTCTCGATGGCCACCAGCCAGATCGGGCAGGGCGCCTGCACCCGGTCCTCGATCTCGCGGGTGAAGCCGAACTCCTGGGCCATGGCCAGGGCGATGGATTGCACGCCCTGGAACATGACCGAGATGCCGACCACCCCCGGCACCAAGATGGTCGCGAAGGCCGACTCCGCCTCCGGGCCTCGGCCGCCTCCGATGCCCTGCCCGATCTTCGGGAACACGTACAAGAACACGAAGCACAGCAGGAACGGCTGGATGAGCGTGCGCAGCACGAACTCCCAGATGTGCTTGCGCAGGACGACGACGTCGCGCAGCAGCAGGGCGCCGAGCGCGGTCCAGCTGGCGGCGGCCACCGAGCGGGTGGGACCGCCGCCGATCCGCCGGGCCGGGGCCTGCGCGGGTACCGAGGTAGTCGTCATTCTTCCCGCAGCTCCCTTCCGGTCAGGTTGATGAACACGGTCTCCAGGGTGGGCTCGGCGATCGACACGTCGACGAGGTCGAAGCCGTTCTGCTCGGCCGCCAGCACGATGCGCGGGACCAGCCGGTCGCCGGCCTGCATGTGCAGCTCGAGCCTGTCACCCGTCACCCGGGTCCGGGCCACGCCCGCCACGTCGGCGGCCAGCAGCTCGGCGAGCCGGGCCGGGTCGCCGGTGGTCTTCAGCGTGACGATCGTGTCGGCGCCGATCGACTGCTTGAGCCCGGCGGGGGTATCCAGGGCGAGGATGCGGCCGTGGTCCATGATCGCGACCCGGTCGCAGAGGCGGTCGGCCTCTTCCATGTAGTGCGTGGTGAGCATGATCGTCTGGCCCTCGCCGTGCAGCTCCACGAGCAGGTCCCACAGCGCGAGCCTGCTCTGCGGGTCCAGCCCGGCCGTGGGCTCGTCGAGGAACAGCACCGACGGGCGGTGGAAGATGGCCCGCGCCACCATCAGCCGCTGCGCCATGCCGCCGGACAGCGCGTACACCGACGCCTTGGCCCAGCGGGACAGCTGGAACTGCTCGAGCAGCTCGTCGGCGATCCTCCTGGAGGCCGTCGCTCCCATGCCGAACAGCCGGCCGTGGAAGTACAGGTTCTCCCAGACGGTGAGCTGGCGGTCCAGGGTGTTCTGCTGCGAGACGATCCCGCTCAGCTGCTTGGCCAGCGCGGGATGGGCCGCGACGTCGACCCCGGCGAGGAAGGCCCGGCCGGAGGTCGGGACCACGCGGGTGGTGAGGATGCCGGCCGTGGTGGTCTTGCCCGCGCCGTTCGGGCCGAGGAGGCCGAAGATCTCGCCGGAGCGGACGTCGAGGTTGAGCTTGTCAACCGCGGCGAAATCCGTGCCCGGATAGACCTTGGTCAGGTCCTCGGTATGGATGACCCCTTCCGCCTGGCGGCCGGGCCGGGCGGTGGCGCTCGGCGACGCTTGCGTGCTGTTCATTATCAGACCAGCCTAGTGGGCTTCAGGCGAAGCGAGGATGCCGCGCGAGGGTAGGGTACGCAGTGTGACGAGCCCGGGTGCCGCCGAAGGCAGCGCGCTCCGGGGGCCTCACCCGCCCGCCGCCGCCGGCGCGGTCGGGCTGGTGGGCCTCGGCGAGATCGGCCGGGTGCACGCGGGCGCGATCGCTCGGTCGCCGGCCGCGCGGCTGGTCGCGGTGGCCGACACCGCACCGGAGCGGCTCGAGCCGTTCGCGGCCGAGGGGGTGCGGGCCTACCGGGACGCCGGTGAGCTGATCGCCGACGCGCGGGTCGGCACCGTGTCTATCTGCCTGCCGCACGACCTGCACTTCCCCGTGGGGCTGCGCGCGATCAGGGCGGGTAAGAACGTGCTGGTGGAAAAGCCGCTGGCGACCGGCCTCGAGCAAAGCGAGGAACTCGTCGCCGCCGCCGCGGCGGCGGGCGTGGCCCTCGGGGTGTCCCATAACCAGGTGTTCTACGCCCCGCACGTCGAGGCCAAGCGGCTCATCGACACCGGCGCCATCGGCCGGCCCGTGCTGATCCGGCTGCGCCTGGGCATGGGACCGCCCTTTGGCGACTGGCGGGACTCCCCGGTCCGCAACGGCGGCGGCCTGCTGTACGACGCCGGCGTGCACCGGCTCTACCTGGCGCTGTTCTTCTTCGGGCCGGTCCGCGAGGTCCGCGCGGTCCTGGACGTGCCCGGGCCGCAGGGCGAGACCTTCGCCGTCGCCGTCCTGGAGTTCGCATCCGGTGCCGTGGGCCTCGTCGAGGCCAACCAGCACGGGCCGCGCGGAACCTTCGACGATGAAATCGAGATCACCGGCAGCGACGCGATCCTGCACCTGGGCGGCATCGAGGCCTTGTCCTTCGGCTACCGGGCCGGCCCGGCGCTGTCGATGTTCCGTGACCGCCGGTGGACCGAGGTGCCCGTCCTGGACGACGACTGGCAGGCATCCGTGCAGGCCAGCGTCGCGGCCTACCTCGACGCCGTGACAGCCGGGCGGGAACCGCCGGTCACCGGGTCCGCCGCGCTGGAGACGATGCGGCTGCTGCAGCGCATCTACGACACCGCGGTGACGCTGCGCCGGTTACCGCTGCGCGGCGACCAGGTCGGCGCGTATCCGCGCGGCGCCGGCGGGCGTCCCCGCCTCGTCGGAGAACGGCCCGTACGGGTTGCCGTAGGCCGGCGTGCCCGGCTCCTGGCGCCAGCTCTCGGCGAGCGGGCCGGCGTCGACGGCGTCGTAGCCGATCGAGTCGAGGAACGCGGTCACCGCCGCCTTCGCCGCGGCGTCATCGCCCGAAATGGGCAGGGCGCTGCGGTCGTCAGCCCCGGGCGGGCGGGCCAGCGAGCGCAGGTGCTTGAAGAAGATGTTGTTGAACACCTTGACGACCTGCGAACCCGGCAGATGGCGCTGGAGCAGCTCGCTGCTGGTGGCCGCGCCGGTATCCAGCTCCGCGATGTGCCCGTCGCGCTGGGGATAGTAGTTACCGGTGTCGAGGACCGGCTTGCCGGCCAGCGGCTTGACCGGGACGTCGCCGAAGGCCTTCACCGGGATGCTGACCAGCACGAGGTCGCCGGCCTCGCCGGCCTGCTCGGCGGCCGCGGCGCTGGCCAGCGGGCCCAACTCGGCGACCAGCTCCTCGAGCGTCTCGGGGCCCCGGGAGTTGCTCAGCACCACCTGGTGCCCCGCGGCCACGCTCAGCCTGGCTACCGTGCCGCCGATCAGCCCGCTGCCGATAATGCCCACAGTTGTCATGACCGCGCCAACCCCGGGTCTGGCCCGATCATTCCGCGGCGGCGAGCCTGGCCGGGCGTTCCCGGCCAGGCTCGCGCGGTCGTCCCGTCCGGCCCCCGGAACGGGGGACTCAGGACCGCTCGTCCGCGATCACCAGCTCGCCCAGAGCCTCGATCCCGGTGCTCTCGCTGGCCGGCCCGGCCGGGCCGGCGGCGCGCGGGCGGAGCGTCGCGTAGCTGACCACGACGCCGGCCGCCAGCAGCAAGATCGTGACCAGGAGCCCGGTGTGGTATCCGTCCACGAACGCGTGCACCGACCCCGCGCCGGCGCGCAGCGCGGCGGCCTGCCGGGTCCGCAGCACCGCGCCGATCACGGTGATGCCGAGCAGCCCGGCGACCTCCCGCGAGGCATTGAGCAGCGCGGACGCGACGCCCGCCCGGGCCGGCGGGGTGGCCGCCATGACCACGTTGGTCAGCGGTACCTGCATCAGCCCTGCTCCGGCGCCGAACACCATGAACCCGGGCAGCAGGTCGGCGTAGCCGACCCGCAGGCCGAGGCGGGCGAACACGATCAGGCCGACGACCATGAGCAGCATCCCGAACGCCACCGTGCGTTGTGCCCCGGCCCACGCGGCGACCCGCGGGGCGAGCGCGGCGGACACGGCGACGGTCAGCGCCATCGGCACGAACGCCAGGCCGGCCTTGGTCGGCGAGAAACCGAGCGTCTCCTGCAGGTAGAGCGAGGTGTAGAAGTAGATACCGAGGATCCCGAAGGCCCAGATCATCATCGTGGCGGTGCCGCCGCTGAACTCGCGGCGCCGGAACATCGTCAGGTCCACCATCGGGTGCGCGGCACGGGCCTCGACGGCGAGGAAGGCCGCGGCCGCGACGGCGGCCGCGGCGAACGCCACGATGATCAGCGGCGCGGTCCAGCCCTTCACGTTGCCTTCGATCAGCGCGTAGGTCAGCGGGAACAAGGTCAGCGCCGAGGTGACCAGGCCGGGCAGGTCGATCCGGCGCACCGCGTCCTCGGCCCGCGATTCGGTCACGTACGCCAGGGCGATCGCGAACGTGATCACGCCCACCGGCACGTTGATCAGGAAGATCCAGCCCCAGTGGAGGTGCTGGCTGATCAGGCCGCCGACGACCGGTCCGGTGGCCAGCGCGAGCGCGCCGATCGCGGCCCAGATGCCGATCGCCGTGGCACGCTCCCGCAGGTCGGTGAAGGCCGCCACGATGATGGCCAGCGTGGTCGGCATCAGCATCGCGGCGCCGATCCCCTGCACCGCGCGGCTGGCGATGAGCACGCCGCCGCTGCCGGCCAGCCCGGCGGCCAGCGAGGACAGCGTGAAGACGGCCAGGCCGGCCAGGAATATCCGGCGCCGCCCGTACACGTCGGCCAGCCTGCCGCCGACCAGGAGCAGCCCGGCCAGCGTGAGCAGGTAGCTACTGACCACCCATTCCAGCCCGGCCACCGACAGGTGCAGGCTGCGCTGGATGGTCGGGATCGCGACGTTCGTCACGTTGTTGTCGAGGTAGGCCATGAATGCGGCCAGGCTCATGGCCGCCAGCGCCCACCACCTGTTCGGCGAGGCAGCGCTGATGGATCCCAGGTGCCCCCTGGACCCCCCGGGATCCGCTGACACGGTACTCGCTGGCACAGCGATCGTCCTTTCCTGGTGAGCTCATGTACGTCGTACCTGTATATCGTTCTTATACGTCGTACAAGTACGTTGTACATCATCGCTTGTACGGCGTATAGTTGTCAAGTGATGAAGGCAGACCCTCGGCCAGAAGAGCCGGACGGCGAGTTTGAGGGCCGGACCCGGCTCAGCAAGCGCGCCGTGACCGACCGCGCGCTCAAGCTCGCCGACACCGAAGGCCTCGACGCGCTGACCATCCGCAAGCTGGCCCAGGACCTGGGCGTCACCCCGATGGCGCTGTACTGGCATTTCCGCAGCAAGGAAGACCTGCTACAGGGCGTGGCCGAGCAGATCTGGGGTGAGGTCGACGTGCACGTCGACCCGTCGGTCCCGTGGTCAGTTCAGCTGCAGCGGGGGCTGGAATCGCTGATCAGCGTGCTGCGCGCGCACCCGGCCGCGCCGCAGCTGCTGCTCGAGAAGGAGAAGCAGAGCGAGCCGGCGCTGCGGGCCGCCGAGGCCGCCCTCGAGATCTTGCGCGGCGCCGGGTTCGATCCCGAGCAGGCCGCCGAGATCGCCCGAAGCACGCTGTGGACCGGGATCATGCTGGTCATGAGCGAGCCGGGCCGAGCGCCTGAGCTATCCGCGGAGGAGCGCGCCGAAGAGCAGCGGCGCAATGAGGTCTTCCTGGTCATGCTGCCCGCCGCCAGATACCCGCGGCTGGTCGAGTGCGCCCCGCAGATGGCCAGCTGCGACCCGGAGATCCACTACCGGCTCGGCGTCGAGCTGTTCATCGCCGGCGTCACGGCCATCGCGGACAAGCTGAAGGCCGAGGATTAGCCGCCGCCCGCCGAACGGGTGCGCCTGCGCGCCGCGGTCGGCCGGGGCAGGCCTCTGCCGCGAAGGCGGTCCGGTCATCGCGTAACCTTTGCCTCAGCGAGCCGCCAGCGGCCGGTCGGAGCTGCTGATCGGCGCGGGCAGCGTGCTGGCGCCGGTCAGGTAACGGTCGACGGCAGCCGCGACGCTGCGGCCCTCCGCCAGGGCCCACACGATCAGCGACGCTCCGCGTCCGGCGTCCCCGGCCACGAATACCCCGTCCGGTCCGGCGCCGAAGTCATCGTCGCGGGCGAAGT
The DNA here is from genome assembly GCA_030045295.1 of Streptosporangiaceae bacterium. The sequence goes on along the minus strand of JASIGD010000248.1, from coordinate 1,719 downwards.
TGCCGCGCGGGTCCGGCCGCAGCCCCAGCTGCCCCATCAGCGCGCCGTCGCGTTCGGGGCCGTCGAAACCCAGCGCGAGCAGGACCAGGTCGGCCGGGATCACCCGCTCGGTGCCCGGCTGCGGCCGCCGCCGCTCCGGCTCCACCCCGGCCAGGTGCAGCGCCCGGACCTGGCCGTCCCGGTTGCCTTCGAAGCGGAGCGTGGACGCGGAGAACACCCGGACGTCCCCGTCCGGCCCCGGTACCGGGACGCCGCCGTCGCCCGTGCCCTCGCCGCGCGGCCCGGCCAGCTCGCGGGCCTCCTGATGGGCGGAGGAGACCCGGTAGACCTTCGGGTACACCGGCCACGGCTGGTGCGAGGGACGGTCCTGGCCGGGCAGCGGGTTGATGTCCAGCTGGACGACCGAGACCGCGCGCTGGCGCAGCGCCGTGCCCACGCAGTCGGCGCCGGTGTCGCCGCCGCCGACGACGACCACGCGGCGGCCGTCCGCGCTGACCGGCGGCTGACCGCCGAAATCGCCCTGGCAGGCCCGGTTCGCCAGCGGCAGGTAGTCCATCGCCTGGTGGATTCCGGCCAGATCCCGGCCGGGCACCGGCAGCTCGCGCCGCGCGGCGGCCCCGACCGCGACCACCACGGCGTCAAAGCGCCGCCTGAGCTCGCCGGCGTCCAGCTGGCGGCCGACCGCGACGCCGACGCGGAACCGGGTGCCCTCGGCGCGCATCTGCGCCAGCCGCCGGTCAAGGTGACGCTTTTCCATCCGGAACTCGGGAATCCCGTACCGCAGCAGCCCGCCCGCGCGGTCGTCCCGCTCGTACACCGTGACCCGGTGCCCGGCCCGGGTGAGCTGCTGGGCGCAGGCCAGCCCGGCCGGGCCGGAGCCGATCACGGCGACGGTCCGGCCGGACACGCGCCCGGCCGGCCGCGGCATGACGTACCCCCGCTCCCACGCCTGGTCGGCGATCGTGGCCTCGACGTTCTTGATCGTGACCGCGGGCCGGCTGATGGCCAGCACGCAGGCCGGCTCGCAGGGGGCCGGGCAGAGCCTGCCGGTGAACTCGGGGAAGTTGTTCGTCGCGTGCAACCGCTCGCTGGCGGCCGCCCAGTCGCCGCGCCAGACCAGGTCGTTCCACTCCGGAATCAGGTTGCCCAGCGGGCAGCCCTGATGGCAGAACGGGATGCCGCAGTCCATGCAGCGTCCCGCCTGCGACCTGATGATCGGCAGCAGGCTCCGCCGGTCGTACACCTCGTTCCAGTCCCGCACCCGCTCGTGAACCGGACGGCGTGCGCAGTCCTGGCGCGGGGTGGTGAGGAAGCCCTTAGGGTCAGCCATGGCGCGCTCCAGCGCCAGCAGGGATCTGGGGCCGGACGACGCTGTCCGGTTCTCACGATACTCGCCGAGCGGCGGAAATCGTATGGCCGGCAGCGGGCCTCTCAGCTGGGCCGGGCGGCCGCGGCCGGCGGGTGTTCGCGGGGCATCAGCCTGGCCCTGAGCAGGGACCAGCGGACCGGGCCGCAGCCGGCCCGGGGCGGTCCGGCCTCCCTGACCAGCACCGTTCCGGCGGGCGTGGCCACGTGGTAGTCGGTGTGCGGTCCGCGGAACCGCACCTCGCGGACGACGCCGGGCAGATCGCCGTCACCGCCTGCTCGGTCCGGGGCCGGGGATCCGGCCAGCCGCGCCCAGTCGGGCCGGACCAGCACCGCGGGCGCGTCCAGGCCGGC